>JAVEYW010000008.1 GCA_034003325.1 Desulfobacterales bacterium | reverse complement strand
TTGAGCATTGTTCTCTCCTTTTTTTGAATTTTTTACTGATACAAAAGAACAATGTATTTATAGCATAACAGATTGTATTTTTAAAGTATTAACGCATTTAAGTTCCTTAAGGAAACGGCATTGACCTAACATTTGCTGAAAACGTCAAGCTTTATGGCGCAAGCTTTGGCACGCAAATAGGTGATGCCAATGTCAGTGGCGAGATCAGCTACCGCCAGGATTACCCTGTTTCGGTAACAGGTGGCTCAGAAGATACGGAAGTCGCCCAAGCCCAAGTTTCATGGATTTACTATTACGGATCAACATTTTTTTGTGATCAACTGGCAGCACAAGGGGAGGCTGGGCTTGTACGCGCGATGGGCGTTGATGAGGATAGGTTGAGTAAGGATCAATATGCTTGGGGGTTTACCGTCGGTTTTACACCTAAATGGTATCAGGTGATATCAGGATTGGACATAGATTTCCCGATAAGTTTTAACGTTAACCCTGATGGCAGCTCAGTGAACAGCACTTTTACCGAAAAATCAGATAAGGGATCCATTGGTTTAAAATTCACATACAGAAGCGTTTATAATTTTAACATAAAATATGTTGATTACTTTAATAGTTCTCGGAATGCCCGTTCCGATCGTGATTATTTGGCTTTTGACCTATCATACACATTTTAAAGACAATATGAACGGAGGAGGAAAATATGTTGCGAAAATTATATGCAATAATGTGCATGACGTTTTTAGTTGGGTTCATGGTTAGTGTTGCCATGCCTTTACAGGCCAAGGTGCCAACCCATGAGGCGGAACGATTAAAAACTGATTTAACGCCTTTTGGTGCTGAGCGAGCGGGAAATGCTGAAGGCACCATTCCACAGTGGGAAGGTGGATTAACGACCATTCCGGAAAATGTGAAATATGATCCAAAAACAACCCCGATTCGCCCGGATCCGTTTGCGGATGACAAGGTTCTTTTTACAATTACCGCACAGAACATGGAACAATATGCTGATAAGTTATCAGAGGGACAAAAGGCCTTTTTCAAAAACCACCCAGACAGTTTCAAGATGAATGTTTATCCCACGCGGCGAACGGCGGCTGCGCCCCAATGGGTATACGACAATACCTATAAAAATGCGCTTAATGGAGAACTCACGGAAGACGGTTTGGGCGTTAAAGGGGCTTTCGGTGGAATTCCATTTCCCATTCCAACCAGAGGCGAAGAGGCGATATTTAATCATGCGAATGCATACCAAGGGGGGGATACGACAAATCTTTCCAGTTCGCTTCTTGTATACGGTGATGGTAGTAAAAGTGAGGGAGGGGGCGGGCAATATATATACAACAGAGTTTTTTATGACAGAAATAAAACGCTTGACACCTTTGGTGGGTATAATTTGGACTTTGTGGTTGTTTATGAACAACCCGCCCGACGAAAAGGGGAATTTATTTTGACAAAGTATCCCTTAAACTATTCGGAAACGGGGAACCAGGCGACATGGCAGTATATGCCAGGTCAGCGTAGAGTACGGCGAGCTCCGAATCTTGCATACGATACGCCCAATCCGTCATATGGCGGGATTGCTAACTACGACGATGCCTTCATGTTCAATGGAGGAATCGATCGTTTTAACTGGGAGTTAAAAGGCAAAAAAGAAATGTTTGTCATTTATAACGCTTACCAGTTCGACTTGGCCGACGTTGAAGATCTCCTAACGCCGCATCATTTTAACCCTAAGTACGTGCGTTGGGAGCTTCACAGGGTTTGGGTTGTCGAGGCCACGCTTAAGGAAGGCGTTCGGCACAATTATGGTAAACGTGTGATGTACCTTGACGAAGACACATGGATAATTCTGTGGACGGATAGCTACGATACACGCGGGAACCTATGGAGAAATGCTGTTTGTACAGTTAAAAGTTTTTATGATGTTCCAGCTATTAAGCAGCGTGCGGTGATGTATTTTTCTTCAGAAAAAGATATTTATTGTGTGAATCAGGTCATCAATGGCGCGGTAACGCCAGCTGTTAGGGAAATGAACCTAGAGGACGACTTTTTTACTCCTCAGAACATTAGAAAACTCGGAAGACGATAGCCCGGAAAACAATTTAAAAAAGAGTTAATTAATGGGAGACCGGCATATGGTAATGCGATTCAACCCCTTATTACGGTGGCTGTTTTTAGCTGTTTGGATATTTCTCTGCATGGCATTTTCAGCGTGGGGGGGAGACGATCTCTTACTTATGCCGGCTAAAAAATCTTCAAAGGCCCCTGTTTCCCTTTTGATGGATGTGACAAAAGCCAATGGTCGGCTGGTGGCTGTAGGGGAACGGGGCCATATTCTCGTTTCAAAGGATAACGGAGAGTCTTGGACTCAGTCCGATGTGCCTGTCAGCGTAACGCTCACGGCCGTCAGTTTCCCCAGCAGCCAGAAAGGATGGGTCGTGGGCCATGATGGTGTGGTATTGCACTCAGAAGATTGCGGCGAAAGCTGGAAGAAACAACTTGACGGTTGGAAGATCAACGAGTTGATGCTGGTTCAGCTTAAGCAAATTATCAAAATAAAAACAGAAGAGCTGGAAAATGCTGAACAGGCAGTTGATGAGGAGAAAGCAGAGGCACTAAAACAAAAGCTGGAGGAGCTGAATTTTTTTCTCAACGATGCGAATTTAGCGGTAGAAGAGGGGCCCACTCGCCCCCTTATGGATGTTTGGTTTAAAAATGATCGCGAAGGCCTTGTGATTGGTTCTTTTGGAATGATTCTTAAAACCACCGATGGCGGCGATAGTTGGGAGCCGATACTGGATCGCATCGATAATTCGGACGGTTTACACTATTACGCCATCACTCGGTCCGGGGATGATTTATTCATCGCCGGAGAGGCTGGCATGTTGTTTATATCCAATGATTTTGGCCAGAACTGGAAACGCCTGAACTCTCCCTATGAGGGCTCATTTTTCGGCATCATCGGAAGCCCGGATGGCGGTTTAGTGACAGCTTTTGGCCTTCGCGGTAGAATCTTTTGCTCTCATGACAGAGGTGAGAATTGGTTGCCTGCGGAAAACGGCAATAGCGCTTCTCTTTCCGGGGGTATTTTTTTGTCAGATGGTTCTTTTTTGGTTGCGGGGATTGACGGCTTCCTGATGTGGAGCATAGACAAGGGAAAAACTTTTATGCGGCTACCCACAGAATTTTCGGGAATTATTTCTTTGACCGAGACAAGTGATGGGAAATTAGTGTTGGTTGGAATGAGAGGAACGACCAAGGTTGATGCCTACAAGTTAAGCAGTAAAAACGAGGGAAAATCGTAATGACTCAGAAAACCATATCATTAGATCCGGACCACTCCTATAAGAATGACGCGCCGATTACGGAACGGATGTTGTTTGCCAGGCGCCCGTTTTTACTGTGCATGTTTACAGTAATCACACTATTCCTTGGTTACCACTCTCTACAATTGAAACCCGAGGCCAGCTTTTTAAGAATGATTCCTACCTACCATCCGTATATCAAAAATTATATCGCCTACCAGGATGATCTTAAAGGACTGGGGAACAATATACGGATTGCGGTGGCGACAACCCAAAAGGATATTTTTTCTAAAGAGTACATGGAGGTGCTTAAGAACATAACCGAAGAGGTGTTCTTCATTTCGGGTGTGGATCGGTCGGCGTTAAAGTCATTATGGACGCCTGTGACCCGTTGGACAGAAGTTACCGAGGAGGGGTTTGCGGGTGGTCCTGTAATTCCAGCTACTTATGACGGAGGAAGCAAAAGCCTTGACCAAGTTCGTTTGAATGTCCTCAGGTCCGGTGAGGTGGGCACTCTAGTGGCCAACGATTTTAAATCCAGCGTTATTATAGTCCCCCTTAATGATGTTGACCCGGAGACGGGAAAGCCACTTGATTATCAGTATTTTTCAGAAAAACTGGAAGAAGTTCGCAGTCGGTTTGCGAGTGATGAGGTCAAGATTCACATTACGGGATTTGCAAAGATAGTGGGGGATCTTATAGAAGGATCAACCCGGGTGCTGCTGTTTTTTGTCATCGCATTCATTATTTTGCTGATCCTGTTACTATGGAATTCGCGATGTATTAAAAGTACTGCCATGCGTGCCGTCTCATCGACGGTGGCGGTGGTCTGGCAACTGGGCATTATGAAATTATTCGGATATGGGTTAAATCCGTATTCCATGCTGGTGCCATTTTTAATGTTCGCATTAGGGGTTAGCCATGGTATTCAGTTATTCAATGCTATGGCTCACGAGATGACCCGTGGCGCGGATAAATTAAAGGCAGCCAGGCTCGCCTATCGGAAGGTTTTCAGGCCGGGGATGGCGGCCCTATTTACTGACTTTATTGGTTTTGGAACCCTGATGATGATTCGTATCGGGGTTATCCAAGATATCGCCGTGGGGGCCAGCATCGGTGTTGCAGTTGTGGCCTTTACAGATTTGACGCTTCTACCATTACTAATGTCCTATTCCGGCATCAGCAAAAAAACCATTGAAATGATAAAAAAGAAAGAAGCCGGAACATCCCATCCCATATGGTCGATTTTATCTAAATTTATTGAACCTAAGTTTGCTTCGGCGGCTATTATGTTAGCGGTTATCGGTTTGTTAGCCGGAGTCTACATGCGGCAGGATTTAAAAATCGGTGATTTGGACCCCGGGGCGCCCGAGCTTAGGCCGGATTCTCGCTATAATTTGGATAATGCTTATATGAATGGGCACTATTCCACCAGTAGCGATATTTTTATCGTTATGTTGAAAACGCCTCCGGCCGGTAACAGCCTATATCCAGTAGTCGTTGCAACGGACAAGCTAAAATGGCGCATCGAACAACTTCCCGGGGTTCGGAATGTTAAAAGCCATGTCGATTATTTAAAATTGCTTAATTCGGCCTATAATGAGGGCAATTTAAAGTGGACGGCGCTGCCTCGCAGCAAAATCGCCCTCGACTCCATGGCGCTTAAAATTCCCTCAAGCGTGGTGGGAGAAACGGGGGATCTCACCCCGATTATGATCTATTTAGTCGACCACAAGGCAGAAACCCTAGACCGGGTAGTTAAGGCGGTTGAAAATTTTGCAAATGAAAATAATACGGAAACATACCAGTTTCTGATGGCAGCTGGGAATGCGGGCATTGAGGCCGCCACCAACATCGAAGTGGAGGAGGCCTTGATGACGTTAACCTTGCTGGTTTACGGTGCGGTTTTTCTGGTGTGCCTCATCACTTATAGAACGCTTAAAGGTACCCTGTGTGTGGTGGTCCCACTGTTTCTTACCTCGGTATTGTGCGAAGCCCTGATGGCCAAGATGGGAATCGGTGTAAAAGTAGCGACTCTTCCGGTAATTGCTGTGGGGGTGGGTATCGGTGTGGATTACGGTGTATATATCTTCAACCAACTTCTTTTTTATCGGGCACAGGGGCATAATCTATCGACCGCCTACTATCTGACATTAAATACAACGGGTCGGGCCGTATCTTTTACTGGGATTACCTTGGCCATCGGTGTGGCCACCTGGGCTTTTTCACCTATTAAGTTCCAGGCGGACATGGGCTTTTTGCTAACCTTCATGTTTCTCTGGAACATGGTAGGCGCCATGGTTTTGCTGCCGGCATTGGCCCGATATCTTATAAAAGATCAAACCGGATTGTTGGTCGATGGCCGCCTATATCGACCTTAAGTCGAACCCGAATATTTCAAATCTTTTAAAGAAGGGCAGTTTTGCACCCCGGTGGTGCTACACGTATATATAGATTTAATCAGGATATTGTATGCCATGAAAGAACATCAATTTGTTAAATATAGCCCGGCGCTGATGTTAAGCGTTATTTATATGTTTAGCATCATGGACAGAAATATAATCAGTATCGTACTGGACCTAATAAAGAAAGATTTGCACCTCTCCGATTTTGAGCTCGCGTTGATGTCCGGACTGGCTTTCGCTTTTTTCTATGGTGTAATGGGAATTCCCATAGGGCATTTGGCGGACCGGAAAAACCGTGTTAGCCTAATAACTATCTGCCTATCCGTTTGGAGCCTTATGACGATACTCTCCGGATTGGCTGTAAATTTTCTAATGTTGGTTGTTGCGCGTATGGGAGTTGGTATCGGTGAGGCGGGATGCGCGCCTAGTGCCCATTCTATTATGGTGGACATTTATAAACCCATAGATCGAGGCAAGGTGATGGCAATATACCATGCCGCTCAACCATTTGGTACGGCATCTGCCATGTTTGTCGGCGGATGGTTGGCCGATGCTTATGGTTGGAGAATTACCCTCATAACAATAGGGCTTCCAGGTTTGTTGCTCGCCGTCGCCGCTAAATTATGGTTAAAGGAACCTGTCCGTCCTGAAGGGAACAAGCGGGAAAATGCCAAACCGGGGCCGACCATATGGCAAACAATAACCCTTCTTTTGCGCAACAAACTTTTCAGGACCACCTGTATGGCGCACATCGCGTGTGTATCCTTTATGTTATCCATAATAACGGTATGGTTGCCGACGGTTATGCACCGCAGTCTTGAGTTGAGTTTTAGTCAAATCGGCATGGGATTGGGTATTGTATCCATAATATCAGGTATTTTTGGGACGTTGGCGTCAGGCCCAATATCGGACCGACTTTACAAAAAAGATGCCCGCTGGTTGGCTTACCTGCCTGCCATATTCGTTTTTTTGGCTACTCCCTTTTTTTTGTTTGCTATGACAACAAAGAACCTAACCATTTTTTATGGTTGTGTGACATGCGTATATGTTTTGATTTTTGCACATACAGCACCCTGTTTCGCATTGATTCACCACTCAGTGGATTCAAGCATTAGGGCGATGACAATTGCCATTGTTATTTTGCTAGTTAATTTCTTCGGGATGGGAATATGCCCTTCATTGATAGGATTTATAAGCGATATGTTACACACTGATTTCGGGGTGGATTCTTTGCGGATAGGGATACTATGTGCTGTTATCTTATTACCCGTTGGCGGGCTGTTTTTTTTATATGCCAGCCGTTTAATTGTGACGGATGAAAATGGTGACATCAAAACCCCGCAGCTAATCATTGGTGAAATTGTCCCAGAAGCTAAGGTTTGAGACGACGTAACTTTTCAGGATATCGTGACATTGATGTACCAGGTAAAAAGAAGAGGGTGGTGAATGAAGGATACAATTTGTAATCTAATTGGGATTGGTGTTTTGGTGTCATTGGTTATTTTTCATGCCTTATGGCGGGTTATCAGATGCAGCGCAGTGTTTCATTGTTAGAATCGCCAAGGAGACTGCTGGCGGAGAGGTGCAAATTTATCTCTATCCAAATGAAATGAAGGTGCCGAAAGATAGCTGCGTCATTTGGGTCAGTTGGATTGAAAAAGAAAACATTAGTATTAATTTTCATGAGAATTCCAAATCGTGCATTCTTGCGACCGATCCTTCATCTGGTTTTATAGGGGCTGAAGGTTGTTTTCTTACCGATTTTTTGGCGTATGGCAAGACGGTGAGTTTGTATTTTAAGGAGTCGGGAACATTCGCTTACCGTTTGGATGTCTTGGAAAAAGCGGAGAAATCGGGTGAGGGGCCTCGCCGAAAAATTGAGAAAGAAGGAAAAATAGTTGTTGAGTAACAAAAAGAAGTCGAGCAAAGTGTTAGAACGATCCTACTATTTGTTTACAATGTCCGATGGCGCTATGTCAATCTTACCGATGATTCAAACTCCGCCAAGCACCTGTCCTCCGGCCCTTTCAATGTAGTGCTACTATCGATTATAAGAAGTTAATTTATTGATAAATACAGATTGCCGGTTTCAGGATTACCAGAGTACCACTTTGAAATAGCTGATGTAAAACCTAACTGGGAATTATTGAGCCCGGGATATTAAAAAAAGGAACGTTTTGTGACTGAAAATTATACACCTCTTACACAAGGTATCAACTGGCTTTATGACCCTGCATTAAATAAGGGAACTGCGTTTACCGAAGAGGAAAGAGATGTTTTAGGGCTGCACGGCCTTCTTCCACCTGGTATTAATACCATGTCTGAACAGGTTTTTCGGGTTATGGGGAATTATAGAAGAAAACGCTCTGCCCTGGGAAAATATATTTTTTTGACAGCCCTTCAGGATCGGAACCAGACCCTTTTTTACCGTGTGCTTGCAGATTACCTTGAAGAGATGATGCCTATAATTTATACGCCTACAATAGGCTTGGCATGTCAGGAATATGTCCACATTTTCAGGCGTCCCAGAGGTATTTTTGTTTCCGCAAAAAATAAAGGAAGATTTTCAGAGATTCTTAAAAACTGGCCTAACAAAGATGTGCGGGTTATTGTAATAACCGACGGCGAAAGAATTCTGGGCCTTGGAGACCTGGGAGTTGCGGGAATGGGCATTCCTGCCGGTAAACTTTCACTTTACACAGTCTGTGCCGGAATCCATCCATCATGGTGCCTGCCAGTTACCATTGATGTTGGAACAAATAATGTGGATCTGCAAAATGACCCGCTGTATTTTGGAATGCGCAATTCAAGGATTCGTGGTAAAGAATACGACTGCCTGATTGAAGAATTTATCATGGCCGTTGAGGAAAACTTTCCCAATACCCTTATTCAATTTGAAGATTTTGGTAGTCTTAATGCCTTTAGACTGTTAAATACATATCGCGGCAGAATTTGCTCATTTAACGACGATATACAGGGAACTGCAAGTGTGGCGCTGGCGGGTATTTATGCAGCAATGCGAATGACCGGGCAAAAGCTTACGAATCAAAAGATTTTATTTTTAGGGGCAGGCGAGGCAGGAACCGGTATTGGTGATCTAATTGTTTCTGGTATGATGGATGAAGGCTTGTCTAAACAGGAAGCCCGTCTTAAATGCTGGTTTGCGGATTCCAGGGGACTGGTGGTTAAAAGCCGCGAAAAACTTGCTGAACACAAGCTGCCCTACGCCCATGATTATGAATATCATCAATATTTTTTGGATGCTGTTAAGGCTTTGCAGCCAACAGCAATTATAGGTGTGTCCGGTCAGCCCAGAACCTTTACCCAACCAATACTTGAAGAAATGGCAAAGTTTAATGAGCAACCCATTATATTTGCCTTGTCAAATCCTACATCCAGTGCGGAGTGTACTGCAAAAGAAGCCTATGTCTGGACAGGGGGCCGCGCGATATTTGCCAGCGGAAGTCCTTTTGAACCTGTTAACCTTGGGGGCAAGGACTTCGAGCCAGGGCAGGGGAACAATGCTTATATTTTCCCAGGCGTAGGGCTGGGGGTAATTGCCTGCAAGGCGAAATATGTAACAAGTGAAATGTTTCTTGCGGCTGCCAGGGAGCTTGCCAGTAAAGTAACGGAAAAGGATTTCCGGAAGGGAAGCATCTACCCCAGGCTGAAAAAGATCAGGGAAGTATCAGGCGATATTGCATTAAAGGTTGCAGAGGTTGCTTATGACCAGGGGATTGCGACAGTAGATAGACCTGAGAATCTTTCTTCGTTTATCAGGTCTCAGATGTATGAGCCGAATTATCGGAATTATGCATAAGATTACCGGTCGCTTTATTCCCGGGCACGAGCCCGGGAATCGGAGAAAAATATGAAGCTACGCCTGATTATACTGGGGCTGTCACTGCTGGCATTAATATCTTCTTTTGTCGGAGGCTATTTTTATTATTCATCAATAAAAAACACTGAAATTAAAAATGCTGAAAAACAGGCTGTTGCCAGGACGGAAAAGATAAAAAAACATCTTTCATCCTTGCTGTCGGAATATCAAAAACCCGTCAGAGTCTTGGCAGGAATGCAGGAAATTGCAACAGCCATTTCAGCACCCACCCCGAAAAGTTTGGAAAAAGCCAGCCTTCTGGCAGAGCATTTCAATAGCAGTCTGGATGCAGAAATATGTTATATTGCGGATAATAATGGAAATGTTGTAATATCAACCAAAAAGAATAAATCAGATTATTTTGTCGGTAAAAATATAAAGTTTCGCCCCTATTTTCAGCAGGCAATTCAGGGTATTCCGACAACATATCTTGCCATTGGCATAACATCAGGTAAACGGGGGGCCTATTATAGCCATCCAGTTTATGTAAAAAATTTAAAAGAGCCCTTAGGGGTTGCTGTTATCAAAGCGTCGGTCAAGGATATTGAACACAATCTCAGTGCGGAACCGGGAGAGATCGTTTTGTTCACCTCTCCCCAGGATATTGTTTTTGTTTCAACCAGGGAAGAATGGCAGTATGGCTTATTGTGGAAAGAGTCCGAGAAAAAAATTTCGGAGATTGTCAGCTCTGAGCAGTTTGGGACAGGCCCTTGGGATTGGACTGGTCTGAAAATAAATACCGAAGGATTTGTTACAGATAAACGGAATAACAAATACCTGATGCACAGAGCGAAAATGGAGGATTATAAGGGCTGGAACCTTTTGCATCTTCAAAATCTGGGCACAATCTCCCAAGGTTTTTCCACTCCATTTATCCACATAACAGGCACAATTATTGTTATATTATGTTTTTTATTTGGTTTTATTGTAGTCATTCTTTATATTAATGGTGCCAAAGAGATTGTCAGGCGGGAGAAAGCAGAAGAAGGTCTCAAGGTTGCCAAAGAACAACTTAGCCTTTATACAAAAGATCTTGAGCGTCAGGTAGCGGAGCGTACGAGAGAAATTACAGGTATTTTGAAATACACTCCTGATGTAATATACATGAAGGATATAAATGAGCGTTATATTTTAGTCAATACGCGTTATGAAGAAATATTCGGGGTTAAAAACGAGGAAATAAGGGGCAAGACTGCGCATGAATTTATGCCGGAAGAGGTGGCCAAAAAAATTCAGGTCAACGACCAAAAGGTCCTTATGGAAAAGCATTCCTGCCGGGTGGAACACAGCGTTACCTATCATGGGGCGGTGCACAACTATTTATCCGTAAAATTTCCAATTTATGATGAGGCAGGACATATAAGTGGTGTGGGCGCAATTTCAACTGACATTACCCCATTGAAAAAAAATCAGGAGCAGCTTAAACGGCTTTCAGGCAGCGTTATTACGGGACAGGAAAAGGAGCGTGCCGCCATTGCCAGGGAACTGCACGATGAGCTTGGGCAGCTTCTCACAGTTCTTCGCATGGATGCGGTATGGATATTAAACCGCACAAAAGATAAGGACGAAAAAACCGCTTACCATGCATCTTCAATGAGGGATTTGATTGATAAAACCATCGATGATGTTAGAAATATTGCTATCCGACTGCGTCCCGGAGTTCTGGACGATCTTGGGCTTGTCGATGCTTTGGACTGGTTTACATCTGATTTTGAAACACGAACCGGAATAACATGTATTTTTGAACATAATAATGTGCCGGCATTAAACGATACTATTGCTACCGCAGCCTATCGCATTGCCCAGGAAAGCCTTACCAATGTTGCCCGTCATGCAAATGCTACGCACGTAACTGTCAGTTTGCATGAACAGGACAAGATTTTGAGGCTGATAATAACAGATGACGGTCAGGGCTTTGATATATCTTCAACAAAAGAATCCCTGGGTGTGGCAGGGATGAGGGAACGTGCCGGTATTGTCGGAGGTATGCTAACTATAGAATCCTTGCCCCATGAAGGTACACGGATAAGCTTTGAATTGAAGACGGATATCCAGGGGGATTTATGATAAAGGTTTTATTGGCAGATGATCACCGTATTGTAAGGGCCGGGCTTTGCAGAATCGTGGAAGAAAGCGGCAACATGGAGGTAATTGCAGAAGCTTCTGATGGCAATGACGCTGTTAAAAAGATTCTTGAAAAATCGCCCGATGTGGCGGTTATTGATATTTCCATGCCCGGCATGGACGGGCTTGAGGTTGTGGCGCAGATTAGGAACTATAAACCTGACCTTCCGATAATCATGCTTACCATGCACCAAGAAGAGCAGTATGTGGTAAGGGCAATTGAGGCCGGAGCTATGGGGTATATAACCAAAAAGTCAGCTCCTGAACAATTGGTAGATGCCATCGGAAAAGTATATAACGGCAAGCGCTATCTTACTGATGAAATCTCTGAATTGCTTGCCCTGCGCCTTGCAAGAGGTGCAAATGGAAAGTCGCCTTTAGATTCTCTTTCCACAAGAGAGCTTCAGGTTTTAAAACGTCTGGCACAGGGACATACTAACAAGGAGATTGCCGAATCATATCATATCAGTACCAAAACTGTTGATACCTACCGTTTCAGGCTTCTTAAAAAACTTGATCTTCGCAATAATGCTGATCTGTCCCGTTTTGCCGTTCAAAACAACCTTGTATAGCGCTCGAGTTTATAACAAATTCGGTGGTGATTTCCTGCTGGTGACGACGGCGTTCCGGAAATGGTCGAAATCCAGCGGATTAAAAAAATATTGAATCCTTTCCCCTTATCTTATATCAAAAAAATATTTTTCAGGGTTTCGAAAGTGTGAGGCTCTGCTATGGTTTGTTTTTGGCTATTAAGAATCGCTTTTTGCCAGCACGTTTTGAATATGACTGGATAATTCCGTCAGGCCTACGGGTTTGGGAAGATAGCTGCAACATCCGCCTGCCATCATTTTTTGAATTGTATTTTGGATGCAGTATCCGCTTGCGTAAAGCAATTATAGTGCCAGGGCGCCTATCCGCAATGTGGCCTATAACCACATGAAAGGAAATGACAATATGTTTCGCTGGCATTTTTGGTATAATCGATTGTAACGTGTTCTTCCGGCAGGCGTGCGCAATGAAATTTTTTTCAGTTATCGGGCCACTGTTTATAGAGCAAAGAGTCGAAATTACCGGCAGAAGCCAACAACAAGGCCGCTGCCGGTATGAAGGTTAGGGATGTTGAGGGTTATAATTCCAAGGCAAGAAATCGCTGGGAGAGAGTATCAGCTTCGATGCCTGTTTGAGCAGCCACGTAAGATAATCGAGTGGATTGATCCCGGCCATCTGACAAGTGTGGATCAGGCTCATAAACAGATCCCCCACTTTAGCGCCCCGTTGGGTCTTGTAGAACAGCGCATTTTTGCGGTGGAGAATGGCGTGTTTTAGCGCCTGTTCGCATATGTTATTATCCAGCGGAGCGCCGGGTACATGTAAAAACCGGGATAATTTTTCCCAATGCCGGAGCATGTAATGTATCGCTTTGCCCAGGCCGGAGTTTGGTTCCACGAGTTTTTCACCGATCTGCCGGTTACACCAGGCGTTAAGATCGGCCATGAGCGGACCGCTGTGAATCTGATGATATTTGAGCCGCTCCTCCATTGGCAGTGCCTGTTGTTTGGTAATCGCATCATGGTGGTAGACGGTTCCCAGTTTTTTGATGACATATTCGCACTCTTCAGGGAAACGGTTCACCCATTCCACAAATTGACGGCGAGCGTGGCTAAGGCAATTGGCCATGATGGTTTCAAAATCCTTGGATGCGTTGCGGCTGAGGGCATCGCACATCTGGATGGGGGGCGCAAGGCCAGTGGCTCGCTGTTTTAAAAGTTCGGTGAGGTTTTCCCCGGCATGCTGCCGGCCGGTCATGAACAGGGCGACCCGATGCTCATCCCGGATGCTGACGATGCCTGAAGTAAAGATTCCCGTGCGGTTATTTTCCGTGTCCGGCTCCTTTAATAATGAGAGCACCTTCATGGTGGTATCGTCATTGTGAAGGAGCTGCCCCTGAGCGGCGTGCTCAACGAGAGCATCGTAGACCGGAGCAAGATGGATTGCCGATGCATTGAGAATATCCCACTGGGTTGAAGCGGCAAGGGGGTTACCCAAATGCCCCTGAAGCTTTTCAAGCCGATTCAAGGGCATACCGCAGCCGTATTTTAAGAGTGCCAGCATCGCTGCGGCTGATTCATCATGTTTGTTATCCCCCACTTCAGCCGGAAGCGCCGGGGTGAACACCTCGCCGCAAAGATTGCAGCGAAGCCGTGTTCGTTCATACACGGTGGCCTTGAGCGGTGCGTGGCCGGTAATGTGAACAAACACCGAGGGCATGGCCAACTCGTAGAGTTTACCCTTTTCACATTCCGGACAGGGATCTTTGGGCGCAAGCCGGGCGTGTTCGATAATGACCCTGGTAGCCCCCTCATAGGCGGATGCCGGCTTTTTGCCATGGCCTTTTTGTTTTTTGAGGGGTGCTTCCGGTTTTTCTTCAGACTTTTCCTTGCGCTTGAGGATATTTCTGGCTGTTTCGGTGGGAGCGCCCAGCAAATATTTGCACAATCGTCCGATGGAAGTATTTTTCTCTTCTATAACCTGGCTTTCATTAGTGGTGGCAACATAGCAAAGGGATTTTCCTACGATCCGCTCAAAGCCGAGATAGTGGTGCTGGCGCATCAAGGTACGCCAACGATCCATCTCGTCGCGTCGAACGGGACGTAAAACAAAGCGGGGTGGGCTGGTTGAAGGCGAAATTTTTAGGTTGCTCATAAAAGCAACTTAACAAATTCGAACTCAAAAAGTCAGCGCTATTTCGTGGCCTTCTGATTTCTTACACTTGCGCGACTTTGACGGAGACCTGAAAGATAACGCAAGCGGGTGGAATTTTTTCTGATAAAATGATATAGGGCAAGCTTGGTGTGTTAGGGGGTTCTCGCCAGTAAAAATAAATGCGGAGTGGCAATGCAGATTCATTTTATTGAAGCTAGGGATTTACCTGACTTATGGTTCCAGGCGGTACACGATATTCTGGATAAGGGCCGCCGGTTTACGATTGATCGGGGGTCTTATGCGGGACAGACGCGCCTGGAATATGATTATTTTGTCGGCCATGTGCGCTATCCCGCCACCCGGCCGATGTTGCCGGATATTCCGCCTGCGTGCGGAATCCCGAACCCGGTGGAGGAAGCTTATATATACGGTGGGCAGGGGTATGAACGCTCCTATGTGGAATATCTCATGACCGGTCAGAAAGCCGAAGGGGAATCTTACACCTACGGCGAGCGGCTGACCCGGGCGCCCCTTACCGGCGACAAATTGGCGTGGTGGGAAAAAGGAAAAACCGAAATTATCGATAAACGTCCTGTGGACGGGAAAATGCTTTTCGAAGAGGACGGCCGGTTTTATCTGAACCAGATCGAGTGGGCCATTCACACCTATAAGCATTTTGGTTACCGAAATAACCAAATGGTGCTTCAGGTGGCGCATCCCACGGATATGGCCCTTTTGGACCCGCCGTGTTTGCGGTCTATCGATACCCGTATTCAGGATGACACCCTGCACTTTGTCATCTATTTTCGCTCCTGGGATTTGTGGGGCGGGCTGCCCGCTAACCTGGCCGGTATTCAGAACCTGAAAGAATATATGGCCGCGGAGATCGGGGTCAAAGATGGCGAAATGATCGTTGAGAGCAAGGGGCTTCATCTCTACGGGTATGCCGAAGATCTGGCAAAACTCAGATGCATGCGGATTTGAGGGGGGTGCCGTGAGTGAACCGGTTGTGCCGCCAGCCCCCGGCAGCGCGCCATCGCAAGCCGTTTATCTCTGCCAGATAAGTGAAACGGTATCCTGCGGTGCCTGCTGCGGGCTCTATAATATCAAATCGTTATCCCAAGACCGGCTTGAAGCCTTGCTATCTAGTCGAACCCAAGCATTTGCGTCGGTTCCCCGCACCGAGGACGATATCTACGCGTTTCAACAAAAAATCGAAAGGTCCCTGCCAAAAGAAAAGCCCTTCCCCGAGTTTCATCATTGCCCGTTTGTGGGCTTGATCGGCGCTGATAAGAACCGTATCGGCTGTCTGCTGCATCCGAACGCGAGCGGGAATGAGGGAAAAGACTTTAGATGGATGAGCTGGTATGGGGCCATGGCCTGCCGGATTTATTTTTGCCCCACATCTCGAATGCTGCCACCCGTCTATCAGATGATTATTCGTGAAACGATCGATCATTGGTACCTCTATGGGCTGATTATCACCGAACACCGGCTTCTGGCGGCTTTTTTCAGGGAAACAGAGATGAGAATGGCACGAAAAATCGTGGCATCGGATTTTAATGAAAACCGGAAGGCGCGGGCGATTTTTCGAGAATTTGCCGGCCTGAAGTTGGATTGGCCCTATCGCCAGGAAAATGCACCCGGACCATGCCATCATGTATTTGATAACGGCGAGTATCCCCGGCCGAATGTTCAACGGGCAAATTCGGCAATTCCCCTTTCACGATATGAAGATATTTTTCGTGAGCTGGATTCCGGGTTCTTAACGACGGAAGCCATGTTTTCCGCAGAGGCGCGCTTGGACGATCTGTTTGCCCGGCTGGTAACGGTTTTATCTTTTCCATAGGCGCCCATCGCCGGATAGGCATAAGCTACGCACCCAACAGAGCGCATGCCCCGCTTTTCTCCATACGCCACTTGCAATCCAAGCGCCCGTGCCTTAAGTTGGAGTCGGTGTTAGGCCCTTTCGATAACCATATCGACACATAATTGTCGTAGACCCTATATCGGAAACAGGCACGAAAGCGCGTGCATCATTGGAGAAGGTCGTTGGCTGCTCAGCAGTCCAGCCGCCCGGCTTCCGGCTTTGCCGGATCAGGATTGAAACACAAGACTATTCGGAGGCATTCATGAAAAAGATTTTAACCCTGGCGCTTTTCATTTTTTGTTTATTTCTGATACCTGGTTGTGGGTATAACGCGATGCAGCAGGCTGAGGAGGGGGTTTTCAAGGCATGGGCGGATATTGAGAGCACCCTTCAGCGGCGGGCCGATTTGATTCCCAATCTTGTGGAAACGGTCAAGGGCTTTGCCTCGCACGAAAAAGAAACCCTTCAGGGCGTTATTGAAGCGCGGGCCAAGGCCACGTCTGTGAATATGACGACCAAAGACTTAAGTGATCCTGATGCCATGCAACGGCTGGCTGGCGCTCAGGGGGGGCTTTCGTCCGCTTTGTCCCGCCTGATGGTCGTAGTGGAGCGCTATCCCGACCTAAAGGCCAATCAGAATTTTCTGGACCTTCAGAGCCAGCTTGAAGGGACGGAAAACCGAATTAATGTTGCCCGCCAGCGCTATAATGAGACTGTTTCGGCCTTCAACGCCATGATTCGAAAATTTCCCAACAGCTTGACCAACAGCATGCTGTTGCACCTGGAGCGAAAAGAATATTTCAAGGCGGAAGAAGGGGCCAAGACCGCACCCGAGGTTAAGTTCTAAGTATCGTTTTGAAATGTAAAAAAGGGTGCACGAAAACGCAAAACGAGGCGGAGAATGCGAAGAAACGAAACGATGCGGCTTGCTGGCGCGTGGCTGGTTGCTGCAATGATGTTAATCCTTTTAACCAGTTCTGTCCTCATGGCCGTGAAGTTGCCAAAGCTTACAGGGCGGGTGAACGATTATGCTAGTATTCTTTCCGATGATGCGGAAAGGCAGCTTGACGCGGCGCTTCGCGCCTTTGAGGGAACTGATTCAACGCAGATCGTGGTCTTGACCATTCCCTCGTTGGATGGGGAGGCCATTGAGGATTTTTCCATTCGTGTGGCAGAGGCTTGGAAAATAGGTCAGTCCAAAATCGACAATGGCGCAATACTTCTGGTTGCCCCGAACGAGCGAAAGCTGAGAATAGAAGTGGGCTATGGTCTTGAAGGAAAACTGACGGATCTGGTTGCCGGGCGCATTATTCGGGAAGTAATTGTTCCCGCGTTTAAAGCCGGTAGTTTTGACCAAGGGGTGATGGCCGGTGTGGGCGCCATGATGGCCGCGGTCAAGGGTGAATACACGGCCCCCGAGGGCGGTGCCGGGTCAGCCGGACGAAGACAATCGGGCAGTCCGCTTTTGTTGCCCTTGATTGCATTTATATTTCTGGTCGGTCAACTCGGACGGGTGCGCCGGCCTTTGGGCGCGGCGGCCGGCGGCGTCTTGATGCCCCTTTTCGGGGCGATATTTCTAAAAACCGGCCTTCTGATGTTGCTGGCCCTGATACCACTTGGGCTGGTGGCTGGCTATCTTTTATCGCTTATCGCCGCCGGCCTTTCCGGCGGGCGACATATCGGCGGTGGTTATTACGGCGGATTCGGTGGCGGCGGCGGTTTTTCCTCCGGTAGTTTTGGCGGATTTTCCGGCGGCGGCGGTGGCTTTGGCGGCGGCGGTGCTTCCGGGGGCTGGTAAGAACCCATAACCGAAATTCCGCTGTCCGAGTGTTGTGCAATCGCCAGCACCCCAATCAACTCAACGAACGAAAAGAACTGAATGATGAAAGACCTTGCAGAGAAATTCTTATCCGAATCGGACAAGCGCATAATCATAGAGGCCGTTAAAACGGCTGAACAAAAGACTTCCGGCGAAATTGTTCCGCTGGTGGTTTCCGCCAGTGGCTCCTACCCCTTGGCGAATGTAACCGGAGGTGCCGCCCTGGCGTTTCTTCCGGCGGTTTCCCTGACGCCCTGGATCGGTGGTTTTTTTTGGATAGGCGGCCAGAACATGTGGATGTTTCTGATCCTTTTTATCGCCTTTTTTTTATTGTTCCGCGAAACCGTGAAGCGGCTTGCATGGCTTAAGCGACTTTTTATATCCAAAAAAGAAATTGAAGAAGAAGTGCATGAGGCTGCGGTTACCAGCTTTTTCAAGGAAGGGTTGTACCGCACTCGCGATGCGAACGGAATACTGATCTTTATTTCGGTCCTGGAGCATAAAGTGTGGGTTCTTGCGGACAAAGGCATCAACACCCGAGTGCCTCAGTCCCGGTGGACCGGCATCGTGGATGGCATCATTGAGGGGATTAAAGAAAATCGTCAGGGGGCTGCCATTTGCGAAGCCGTGATGGAAGTCGGGGGTATTCTAAGCGAGCATTTTCCGCTTAAGTCCGATGATACCGATGAACTGAAAAATCTGATTGTCAAGGATTGACAGCCTTCAATTGCCTTTCGAGGTTGCCTTTATTCGAGCAACCTGGGAGGCTATCTTTTGCTGCCAGCTAGCCTCGTCTTTGAGGTAGATTGTAGCCAGATGGTTGAACTCCGCCGCTTGCAGGGCATTGCCTTTCAGAAGCCATGCTTCCGCCAGGTAGTAATAGTTTTCTCCGTTCTGGGGGTGAAGGTTGACGGCGCGTTCTAAAACTCGAATGGCTTCATCGGGCCTTTTTCTTTCAAGCAGTGTTTTCCCCTGGTCTGAAAGCGTGACGGCGGCCACCGCTCTTGGACTCGGCGTTTTTGGTGGCATGACCGGTTCGGCTTCCTTTTTGGGGGGCGGTTGAACCTTTGCCGCCGGTTTTTGCTCGAGCCGCTCAGCCGCGCGTGATTTATCGGGAGAAGGTGCTTTTTCCCTCACCACCGGTTTCGTTGCGGGTCGTGACGGTATCGGCCTATTCGCCGCACAACCGGTCATCATAAGAATTACGCCCATAACGACGATATAGTTAAAAACCGGGGACAATGTCTTTGAATCCTTTCCATATTTTTTCCAGCCGGGTCGGGCAGTCGTGTTGCCGACACTGCGTTGTCGGCCGGTTTACAGAGAGAAAGATCTCCCTTGTCACACCGGGGCAACATCCCGGGTTTGGAAGCATGCCTGTTTCCGAACAAACCTCTATGGTCTCTATGCCGGAAGGCATGGTAAACCATTCGCCGGAGACGTACTGCGGCAGCGACAGCATCAGATCGGCCCATATGGGAAGCGCAGCGCTTGCACCGGAGGCCATGATGGAATCCCCGTTATCGAATCCGACCCATACGACGGCCAGCAAATTGGGGGTATAACCGATAAACCAGGCGTCCCGGGAATCATTGGTGGTGCCTGTTTTTCCGGCCACCGGCCAGTTGACCCCCAGTCGTTTGGCGCCCCGCGCCGTGCCGTCGAGAACCACACTGCGCAACAAATTATTTATCATATAGGCTTTGGTCGCAGGAATCAACCGTTCGATGGTGGCATGACGGTTTTCAAGAATATGGCCATCTTCTCCCGCTACCTCTTTAATGGACAAGGGATAGGGAAGCACGCCGTCCGCGGCAAACACGCAATAGGCCCGCGCCAGAGACAGAGGATCAAGTTCCAGCGCTCCCAGCGCCATGGCGGCATAGGGCGTTTCCGGCGCGGGAAGATAAAACGAGCGAAAGGTCTTTGCGATATGCGTAAGGCCGATATCCAACGCCAGGTTCACGGTCGCTATATTATGCGAGAATGCCAGGGCTTCCCTGAACGTGACCACGGGACTGGCCAGGGGGTTATAGTTTTTCGGCCGCCACGGGCGGCCATTTATCATGTATGTGCGAGGCTCATTGGAAAGCCTTGAAGGGGGCCTGTATCTGTCGAGCCCTGTTAAATAAACAAAGGGTTTGATGGCGCTGCCCGGCTGCCGTTTGGCTTGAGCGGCTCGGTTAAACTGGCTGATTCCGTAGTCCCTGCCGCCGACCATGGCAATGATGTAGCCGGTTTTGGGCTGCATGACGATAACGGCGCCCTGAAGTTTCCCTTCGGGATTTTTTCGCTTCAGTTTCGGGTTGATGGACTCCAGCCGTGCCAACCCCGCGTTCAGGGCTTTTTCGGCGGCTGACTGCACCTGCGTGTCGATGGTGGTGAATATGGACAGGCCCTCGCGGGAAAGATCTTTGCGGCTATATAGGGTCGATAGCTGTTGCGTCAGATAATCCATGAAATAGGGGGCCTGTTGATGATAATCGCGATAACCGGCGGGGGTGACGGGACGTGCTTTTTCACCTTCATGGGCTTCGGCCGTGAGCCATTGACGCTTGTGCATGGCGTCTATGACATCATTTCGCCGTTGCTTGCACTGTGTCCGGTTTTTATAGGGCGAGTATCGGTTTGGCGCCTTGATCAACCCGGCGATGGTGGCGGCTTCGGCGACGGAAAGCGCCGCGGCCGGTTTGTCAAAGTAGAATTGGGCGGCCTGGCCGATGCCGTTGATGGACACCGAACCTTCCTGGCCGAAGTAGATTTCGTTCAGATACATTTCAAGAATCGTGTCTTTGTCAAACTTGTATTCAAGAATGCCGGTGATGAGCAGCTCTTTTAATTTACGGCTCAGGGTGCGCTCCGGGGAAAGGAAATAATTTTTAGCCAGTTGCTGAGTGATGGTGGAGCCGCCCTGGCTGATCTCACCTTTGCGTAAATTGGTGGCCAGTGCTCTTAAAATGGCTTTTATTTCGATTCCCCGGTGGTGGTAAAACCGGTAATCCTCTGCGGCCAGGACCGCGTGCAGGACATGCGGGGGCAAATTCCTGATGGAGACCAGCTCCCGGCGCTCGCGATCCGGTCCGAAATAGAGCATCAATTCTTCGGGTTCCAGCTCCAGCACGGGCGTTTTTGACCCGGCATCGCCGCTGATGATGTCGCTAATGCGATTCCCCTTTAAGCCAATCCAAACGGGCCCGCTTTTTTGCTCAAAGTAAGGGGCTTGAAAGGGGCGTAGGTAAATCTCGATAGCCGTGTTTGAAAACCGCATTTCTCCGGCCTTTTCCGGGGGCCGGTCAACCTGCCGGTAGCCGAGCCTGTCGAGCTTTTCTCTGAAAAGCCGGTGGCTGATCGTTTGTCCGGTGTAAAGAAGCGTGGTGTCGGAATAGACCTTTGATGGAAGGTCCCATAGCCGGCCGGCAAAACGGGTGTCGATTTTTCCTGCAAGGGTGGTTATGTAAAGAATGCCTGCAGCCGACGCGGATAGGAGTGCGACAAGAATGAGTTGCAATACCCAGGAACGAATGTGCTTATAAACGGTTTTTTTCTTTTTCATGAAAGCCGGATTAAAGGATTTTTAAGGCGGTGTGAGCCTCTTTCAGTTTTTGCCAGGAGTGGGTTCTCGGTTGTTGAATGATGGGCCGTTTGAGCTCGGCAAGAATATCCGTTACGTATTCTTCTTGTCGCATACCGACCAGCACACTGCTGACGCCGGCTGTGGATCGAACGGCGCGGACGGCTTGTTGGCTTAAGGTTTCGGCGTTTGCCCAGTCCGGATCCGAGGCGGACGCGGCCCTTGCGATTCGGCGGGTTTCAACCCCCGCGGCTTCCGAATAGGTCGATTCAACCGCTTTGAGGCCGGCCTCTACGCATTGCATGTGGGTTTTGATCCAGGTGGAAAGCCCTTTCACCGTTTCTTGGTAGGGTTTCAGAAAGTCTTCAACGCCCCGAACTCTAGCCAGTAGATGCCCGTTTTTGATATCCAGCCAGCGCTCATATGACCCGAAATGCCGCCAATGGTGCGTTAACATCTCTCCGATAGCCAGTTGTTCGGTTACCCGATTTTGAAGTGGAATCGCCAGATCAAGCTTGGGAAGCAGCCTTTGCTGAAAGCTTTTTTCCGATCGGCTTACGGCTCGAATCAGATCGATAATTTCATCGGTGGAAAGCCGTTCCGCGATCGGCACGTTCGCGAGCCGCAGCAGCCGCTCACCGTCAAAGGCGTTGAGCGGCCGATTGATAAGAACCGCCAATTCCAGCGTGCTCGCAAGATCCAACACACTTTTTTCTTCCGACTGATTTTTTTCAAGGACAGCTCCTGTCTCCAGTAAATTCAGGGGCAGTTGAATGAGGCGGAAATGGTGATTTTCGGAGAGAGATTGCGCACTATTCCATAGCGTCTCCAGGCAGGTAAACTCCTCATGCGCGGCTGCGGCCGGAAAGGTATTGGAACTTACGCCGTAATAGCGGATACGCCCTTTTTCGACCATCTGCTCCATAAATTCAAAGGCGCCCTGAATGCGATGATAATATTCCCTGCGTGCCACCGGCAGGCTGATGCCACTTTTTGCCGCCCAATCCAGATAATATTCAGGGTTATGAAGCAGATAAAAATCAAGGGTTTCCAGATTCAGCCGCTCCAGGCTTCTTTTAAGCTGGTCTTCTAAAAATTCCGGGTGAATACAATGCGCCAGCCCCTCGCCGAAATCCACCAGCTCATGAAAGGGCTTTCCCTGAGCCTTTCGTTGCTGGCTGAATTCATAATTTTGGCCCTGAAGATAGCCGACCTTGGAAACGACGATGAGTTGCTCCCGGGAAAGGTGCCCTGAATCGATAAGATCCGTGAGCACTTGGCCGATCAAAAGTTCAGATTTGCCGTCGGCATAGTTGGCGCTCGTGTCGATCAGGTTGATTCCTCCCGTTAAGGCCTTTTCCAGCGCATTTCTGTGTTCGGTAATGCCGGAAGTGATCCGATACCCGCCAAAACCGGCCTGGCTGGCCCAAAGACCAGTGTTCCCCAACGGTCGAAACGCGATGTCGGGGTATGTGCGTGAGCGGCAAAGGGTTTCTTCCGAAGATGCGAAATTTTTTACCACATTCGGCTCCTTAGGGGTTGGTTCAGGGCCATCGGCCCACGAGCGAATATTTTCTGATGCGGTTATAATTGAATCATTTTCAAGGCGAGTCAATACACAAATGAATATTCGCTGAATGGGCACTTAACCCAAACAGGTTGCCTTTTTTCCAAAAGCGACTTACCTTGAACTAAAATAATGATTGTCTATCCATCATGCCTATTTATAGCATAGCGGCATATCAGCAAATTATAAAACAGGAGCGATTTATGGCGATTATCACGATTTCCAGAGGATCTTACAGCCGCGGAAAAGAAGTTGCCGAAAAACTGGCCCAGAAATTAGGATATGAGTGCATTTCCCGAGACGTTCTTCTGGAAGCCTCCGAGGAATTCAATATTCCGGAAATAAAGCTCGTTCGGGCGCTTCATGATGCCCCAACGATTCTTGAACGGTTTCACCATGGCAAGGAGCGGTATATCAGCTATATTCGATCCGCGCTCTTGCAGCATGTTCAGGGGGACAATGTCGTGTACCACGGTCTTGCTGGACACTATTTTCTCGGGCAGATACCGCAGGTTCTCAAAGTCAGAATTATTGCCGATATGGAGGACCGGGTCAAAGAAGAGATGGCGCGGGAAAATATATCAGCCGAAAAGGCGCTTTATATTCTGAAAAAAGATGATGAAGAACGTCGTAAATGGAGCCTTCAGATATACAATACCGATACATGGGATAGCAGGCTCTATGACATGGTGCTCCATATCAAAACCCTATCGGTGAATGATGCGGTTGAAATCCTGTTTGAGACGGTTCAAAAACCTATTTTCCAGATCACGCCGGAATCCCGAAAAATTATTGCCGATTTGGCCCTGGCGGCCAAAATTCAGGCCAATTTGGTGAAAATCGTCCCCTCGGTAAAAGTCATCGTTGCGGGTGAAAGCGTTCACATCGGAAGCTCCGGGACGAGCGTAAGCCTGGAGAGCAAGATGATGGCTGAAATAAAACAGATTGCCGAGAAAGAGGGGGGCGGAAAAGAAGTTATCTTCAGTCTCGGATCAACCATACAGCAGGATCATATCAACCCGTTCCACAATATCGGCTGAAAACATCGGGTCGATGTCTCTTTCCGGAAGAACAACCAAGCGGAGACGGTATGCCGATTGTGACCATTTCCAGAGGATCCTACAGCCGGGGTAAAGAGGTCGCCGAAGAGTTGGCCCGGGTGATGGGGTATGAATGCATTTCACGAGACATTATTCTGGAGGCCAGCGAGCAGTTCAATATCCCCGAGCTCAAACTGATTCGGGCGATTCATGATGCACCGTCGGTCCTGGATCGTTTTACCTATGGGAAGGAGCGATTTGTCGTTTTTTTTCGTGCGGCGCTGCTCAAACATCTTCAAAGGGATAATGTGGTTTATCACGGGTTGGCCGGGCATTTTTTCGTGCAGAACATGCCCCATGTGCTGAAGGTGCGAATCAGCGCCGACATCGAGGCGCGTATTCGGGAAGAAATAAAGCGGAAAAATATTTCCGCTTCAGAAGCCCGGCATGTTCTGGTGAAAGATGATGCGGAACGTCGCAAATGGGGATTGCAGCTTTACGGAATGGATACCTGGAATCCGCTTCTCTACGATATCGTCATTCATACGCGCCGAATCGATATTCCTGATGCGGTCTTTATCATTCAGCAGACCTTGCAGCGGCCCTGTTTTCAAACCACACCGCGCAGCCGGCGGCTGCTTGACGACCTATCCCTGGCCGCCCAGGTGGAATCGGCCCTTGTGAAGGAATATCCCAAGGTAACGGCGGATGCCAAAAACGGGGAGGTTATCGTGAATATTCGGGCGTCCCTGATTGATGAACAATCGATTACCGAAAAAGTAAAAGGGATGTGTGCCAAAGTGGACGGCCTGGAATCGATCAACGTGAACATCGTTCCCTTTGTGGTGGATGATTGAGTGCGTCCCTCGGCAGGATGTTCCGAAGACCGGCAAAAAACCGTCCGGTTGCACCGATGTGGAATACGGCATGAAACCAATAAATCCCTATTCAAGCGGCGCATCGCTGTGGCGCAAGTGGTTTCCGTTTCTGCGCTGGTGGAATTTTATTGCATGGGATACCTTGCGCGCAGACGTGCTGGCGGGCCTGACCGGGGCGGTGATTGTGCTGCCCCAGGGGGTGGCGTTTGCGATGATTGCCGGTCTGCCTCCCGAGTACGGTCTCTATACGGCCATTGTTCCCCCGATTATCGCCGCCCTTTTCGGATCTTCGCTGCATTTGATTTCCGGTCCCACAACCGCCATTTCCATCATTGTGTTTACCTCCATCAGCCCCCTTGCGGTACCGGGATCGCCCGAGTTCATTCGGTTGACGCTGACCCTGACGTTTTTGGCCGGCATCTACCAGTTGGCTTTTGGGCTCGCACGCATGGGAACCCTGGTTAATTTTGTCTCGCATTCGGTGGTGGTCGGTTTTACGGCAGGCGCTGCCATTTTAATCATCACGAGCCAGATGAAGCATGTTCTGGGGATTGAGGTGCCAAAAGGACAATCCTTTGTCGGCACCTTATATCATATCGGCAGCACCGTGGATCTCATCAATCCCCGTGCAGCAGTGGTTGCGCTGGTGACCTTGTTGTGTGCCTTGGTATTCAAACGCTTGCGGCCGCATTGGCCGGGGCTGCTGTTTGCCTTGATATCGGGGAGCCTTGCGAGCCTTGCCTTGGAAGGCGCTGAACACGGTGTTTCGCTGCTGGGCAGGATGCCCGATCGGCTGCCCCCGTTGTCGTTGCCCGATTTTTCTCCCCAAACACTGCGTGATCTGATGCCTAAAGCACTGGCCGTCGCCCTCCTCGGATTGATCGAGGCCTTGTCCATCGGACGATCCATCGCAGCGCAATCCCGCCAGCAAATCGATGGGAATCAGGAATTTATCGGACAGGGACTGTCGAACATCGTGGGCAGTTTTTTTTCCTGTTACGCGGGCTCCGGGTCTTTCACCCGCTCGGGAATCAACTATCATGCCGGCGCCATGACGCCGCTGGCGGCTGTTTTCGCCGCCCTTTTTCTGGCCCTGCTGCTGCTCCTTGTGGCGCCGCTGACCGCCTTTTTGCCCATACCGGCCATGGGTGGCGTGATTTTCCTGGTTGCCTATAACCTGATTAATCCGCACCATATTCGCACCATTATCAAAATCAGCAAACAGGAAACGGGCGTTTTGCTGGCCACCTTTCTGGCAACCCTGTTTCTGGATCTGGAGTTTGCCATCTTTGCCGGGGTGTTGCTGTCTTTGGTGCTTTATCTCGGCACGACAGCTCATCCTGAGATCGTGACGCTAATGCCGAACCCGAATCCGGGGGGGCCGGAGCTGATTGAAGCGACGATGACATGCCCGAATTTTATCATTCTTCGCATTGACGGCCCGTTGTTTTTCGGCGCGGTCAATCATGTGGCCGACTATCTTTATCATATTGACCAGCGCGCCACTTACAAACGTCATGTGCTGGTTGTCGGTTGCGGCATCAACTTTATCGATGTGGCCGGTGCGCAACTGCTTGCCTACGAATCCCAGCGACGCAGCCGGCTCCGTGGGGGCCTCTACCTGTGCGAGCTCAAGCCGCAGGTCAAGGACCTGCTGGCGCGAGGCGGTTATATCGATACCATCGGCAAGGATCACCTCTTTGCCACAGTCTCGGAGGCGCGAGCCAACATTCTCTCTCGCTTTGACTGCGCGGATTGCACGCAGTATTCATTGCCGCAGCTCAATGATTGCCCGATACGGCGACCGGACCAAACCATACCGGTTTGAATTCATCATGGCGTATTTTTTATCATGAATGAAATCAAATGGCTTTAATTGCCTTTTGTATCGGCGCGGAAGGAATTCAGATGCTGCAAAAATTGCTGTTTAAATTGCGTGAAGCGATTTTTAAGGATCGCTTCACGCATCTGTTTCATCATGTTCATATAGAAATGGATGTTGTGAATGGTGCCGAGCGTTTTTCCCAAAGGCTCATCCACGGTATACAGATGGTGCAGGTAGGCCCTCGAAAATCGGGTGCAGGTCGGGCATTGGCATTGCGTGTCGATCGGATAGCGGTCCTTGCGGTAGGATTTCTTGTTGATGCGAACCTTTCCCGTCGTGGTGAAAAAAACTCCGGAGCGGGCCAGAAAAGTGGGAATGATACAGTCGAATATATCCATGCCGCGTTCCACGGCCTCGAGAATGTCTTCGGGATGACCGACGCCCATAAGATACCGGACCTTTTTTTCAGGTAAAAAGGGGACTGAATATTCCACCGCTTTTTTCATCAGATCGTGGCCTTCGCCCACGCTTACCCCACCGACGGCATACCCCGGAAAATTCATTTTTACCAATTCCTCGGCGGATCGTTGCCGAAGATCCGGGTAAACCGATCCCTGCACGATGCCAAAAAGGGCCTGGGTGGTACTGTTTTGATGGGCCGATAGCGAGCGTGCCGCCCATCGAAGCGTCCGTTCAACGGATTTGGCCGCATATTCGTGGGTTGCGGGGTAGGGAATGCATTCGTCAAAGGCCATGATGATATCGGCCCCCAAGTCGTTTTGGGCGTGAATGGATTCTTCCGGCCCCATGAAAACGGATTTGGCGTTTTTCTCGTCGATGAACTCAACGCCCTGTTCGGATATTTCCTTGTTGGGCAGGCTGAATACCTGAAATCCACCGGAATCCGTCAGAATCGGCCGGGACCATCCCATAAAGGGGTGAAGCCCTCCTAATCGGGCCACCACCGCGCATCCGGGCTGTAAAAACAAATGATACGTATTGGCAAGAATTATTTGCGCATCGATTTGCTCGGCCAGGGCTGGATGGAGCGCCTTTAGCGCCGCCTGCGTGCCGACGGGCATGAAGAGCGGGGTTTGCACCGTGCCATGAGGCGTTTCCAGCGTGCCTGCGCGGGCACGGGTGTTTCGGTCAGTGTGGTTTAAATGAAATCGAACCGGCATAGGCTCCTCGGAATATAGATTGAAACCGGAGCCATGAATACGGGAAATCGGTACTAAAATCCAGGGATTTTTTGGTTAATGGCAGATGAATGGACGGTAGTTCCGCTCCGGATGATCGGGAGGGCGTTTAATTCAGGCGTTGGTGGTGGCGGCGCAATGCCGGGGCCATTTTGGCCGGGGCATTGCGCCGTGAAGCTTACGCCCGATCAGGATGCGCTGTAATCGCGATAGCGGGTCAATCCGGTCAGCCGATAACCATAATGACATCTCCGGTAGAGACATCCGCATCCTTGTTTACCCGAATCTCTTTAACCTTGCCGGCAATGGGGCTGGTCAGGTTGTTTTCCATTTTCATGGCTTCCATGATGGCCACTGTTTGGCCGGCGGTGACGCTATCCCCAAGATTTACCGAAATGCCGAGGATTTTCCCCGGAATCGGTGCGGTGATGACGCCGCTGCCGCCAACGGCTGCCGGCGCGGGTCTGGCGGCCGCCGGTGCCCGGGGTGTGGCCAACAGGGGCATGGCCGGCGCTACCGGTGCCGCGGCAACGGGTTGCTGCACACTGTC
Source organism: Desulfobacterales bacterium (assembly GCA_034003325.1). Lineage (NCBI taxonomy): Bacteria > Pseudomonadati > Thermodesulfobacteriota > Desulfobacteria > Desulfobacterales > Desulfobacterales bacterium. Next base: position 184,678 of record JAVEYW010000008.1, on the reverse strand, counting down.
GCCACTGATCAGGACCTCGTAGGGCATCTGATTGACGGTTACCCGGGCTTTGCCGCCGAGGATGGAAACGATTTCCACATCGAAGGTCTGTTCGTTAATATTTAAGGTATATTTGGTCATTTTGATTATGATCTCCGTTATCTGCTATCGTTGAACACGGTTAAAAACCGGCATGCGGTCATTCATCAGTTTTCCCCGTCCGAAATGGCCCCAGGCGGATACGCCGGCTGTACTCAAATTCCCGGACAGCGTTGGCTGCGAGGCGCCGCTGTGCAGATGAAGCGCCACGGCAATTGCCGCCGCGGTGGCCGGGTCGATTCCGGGGATATCCTCTAACGTATCTGAAAAGTCCGGCGACGGTGCTATGGGAACGAGTATTTTTTTTGTTCGGCCATGCGCTTCCGTCCATTGAAATATCTTGCCGGAGAATATCATGCCGGCCATCAGCACACCCAACACAATGAAGATGCCGAAAAACCGAATAAACAGGGTGCCGACGGCATAGCCCCAGAACGAATCCCGCGGCCCACAAATAAACTCAATTTTACCGTCGGCCTTGCCGTCCGCATCCAACGGACCGCCGTCGCGCAAGGTGACGGTCAGAATATTGGTCCGATCCTTCAGGCCGACATTGACCGGAGAGGTGGTTCCCCAAGTGCGGTCGTTGACGGAGACCGGTGCCCATAGATCCGTAGCGGTCGTGAAATAATTCGAACCAATGGAAAAGCGGACGTCAGCGCCGGGAGCGGAAGCCTTCATTTTGGCGATAAAAAAATCCGAACGAAAATTTTTCCAATTCACCAGGGGGGCTTCGGCTTCTGAATATTCCTTGGCGGCCACTTGGTTAATCTCAGCTCCCTCGGCATGAAAGCGAATTTGAATGCTGGTGCTTTTGCCGCGGGGAATCAGCGTGGCTATCCAGTCCGTCCCTTCCCGAGAGAATTTGGGGCACGGTTTTTCCAAGTCTTCACTGAAGGCGGTCCATCCCCGGCCCGCGTGCAGGAGCAATACCGCTAATGCGATCGTCCCTATATAAAAACATCTTAATTTCATTGTCCGGTCCTCCTATTGAAACATGGCGATGAACATGCCGGCAGCGGCGGCCGAACCGATCACGCCGGCCAGGTTGGGGCCCATGGCATGCATCAGCAGCCAGTTTTCGGGATCATATTTCAGCCCTTCTGCATGAGCGACGCGCGCGGCCATGGGCACGGCCGAGACACCGGCGGAACCGATCAGGGGGTTGATTTTTTCCTTTAAAAAGAGGTTCATGACATGAACCGTCAAAATTCCGCCAAACGTACAGACGACAAAATCAAGGAGTCCGAATCCAAAAATTAAAAGGGGTTTTACGTTCAGAAACACCTCGGCCTGCATGGTGGCCCCCACCGATAAGCCCAGAAAAATCGTCACGATGTTCATCAAGGCATTCTGAGCCGTTTCGGAAAGCCGTTTGACCACCAGGCACTCGCGCATGAAATTGCCGAACATGAACATGCCCATTAACGGGGCGACGGCCGGAATCAGCAGAATGATCAGAATCGAACCGATGAGGGGAAAGAGCAGTTTTTCACGGGCAGAAACGGGACGTAACTGGCGCATGCGGATCAGGCGCTGGGCGGGCGTTGTCATCAACCGCATGATGGGCGGTTGAATGAGGGGAACCATGGCCATGTACGAATAGGCGGCCAGGGCGTTTGCGCCCAAGAGATGCGGCGCCAGTTTGGCGGTCAGATAAATGGTGGTGGGGCCGTCCGCGCCGCCGATGATGCCCACCGAGGCGGCCTCTTTTAAGGTGAAACCGAAAAAAAGGACGCCGATATAGGTGATGAAAACCCCCAATTGTGCGCCGGCGCCGATAAACAAGGTTTTCGGGTTCGCAATCAGGGGGCCGAAATCGGTCATGGCGCCCAACCCCAGAAAGATGACGCAGGGGATGATTTCCCACTCGACGCCGTACTTATAGAACGCCCGAATCAGTTCGGGCGTGCCGTTTTCCGTGAAGCCCATCAGGGGCACCAGGGGAAAGTTGACGAGAAAAATGCCGAAACCGATGGGAACCAGCAAGAGCGGCTCATACCCCTTGGCCACGGCCAGATAAAGGAAAAAAAAGGCGATGAGAATCATCAGCACTTCCTTATAGGCCAGGTTGGGAATACCGGTTTGCGTTATCAGAATATTCTTGATGAGTTCAAACACATATTGCCAAGTCATAACCACCTCGCTTTATAAGGGAATATTGCCGTGTTTCTTGGGTGGATTTTGATCGCGCTTGTTTCGCAGCATGCGAAGGGCCGCGATCAGCTTGGGCCGGGTGTCGGCAGGATCGATCACCTCATCGATGTACCCGAGTTCCGCAGCCCGGTACGGGTTTGAAAATTTGTTGCGATACTCGTCGATCAATCGAGCCCGCTCGGCCTCGGGATCTTTGGCCGAATTGATTTTTTCGCGGCTGATGATGTTGACCGCGCCTTCCGCGCCCATGACGGCGATTTCAGCGGTGGGGTAGGCGATGTTGATATCGCCGCGAATGTGCTTGGAGCTCATGACAATGTAGGCGCCGCCGTAGGCTTTTCGGGTAATCAGGGTGATCCGCGGCACCGTGGCCTCGCAAAAGGCATAGATCAGTTTTGCGCCGTGCTTGATGATGCCGCCGTATTCCTGATGTGTGCCCGGTAAAAATCCCGGCACATCTTCATAGATAATCAGCGGAATATTGAAGGCATCGCAAAAGCGGACAAAGCGGGCGCCTTTGAGGGAGGCATCGATATCGAGGCTGCCGGCCATCACCATGGGCTGATTGGCGATGACGCCCACGGGCATGCCGTCCAAGCGGCCAAAGCCCACCACAATGTTCTTGGCCCAGTGCTGATGCACTTCAAAAAAATGCCGGTTATCCAGATTGGAGCGGATGATCGAGCGAATGTCATAGGGTTTGTTGGCATCGGCCGGAACGACATCGCGCAGGTTCTCATCGCGGCGCATGGGATCGTCATCGCATGCGACGCGCGGCGGATCGTCCATATTGTTTTGCGGCAGAAAACTCATCAGTTCCCGAATCGAAGCCAGACAAGCCCGATCATCCGGAGATGAAAAATGCGCGACACCGCTTTTGGCATTATGCGCCATGGCGCCGCCCAGGTCTTCCTTGCTGACGATTTCACGGGTGACGGATTTGATGACATCCGGGCCGGTGATGAACATGTGACTTGTTTTTTCCACCATGAAGATCCAGTCCGTCAATGCCGGGGAATAGACCGCGCCGCCCGCCGAAGGCCCCATGATGGCCGTAATCTGCGGAATGACGCCAGAGGCCATGACATTGAGTAGAAAAATGTCGCCGTAGCCAGCCAGACTCATAACGCCTTCCTGAATCCGAGCGCCGCCCGAGTCGCAAAGGCCGATAAAGGGCATTCCGGTTTTCATGGCCATTTTCATCACTTTGCAAATTTTTTCAGACTGGGCTAAGGACAATGCGCCGCCATAGGACGTGAAATCCTGCGCAAACACGAAGACCTGCCGCCCATGAACCAGGCCCCACCCGGTAACCACGCCGTCCCCTGGGATTTTCTTGTCCGCCATGTCAAAATCGGTGCACCGGTGTGTTTTGAACCGGTCCACTTCCACAAAGGTTCCTGAATCCAAAAGAAGGTCAAGGCGTTCACGGGCCGTTAGCTTGCCGTTCTCGTGCTGTTTACGGATGCGATCCTCGCCCCCGCCTTTCAGCGCGGTTTGGTTCTTATCCGCCAGTAGTGTGATTAATTCATTATTACCCATTATTCTTTTCCCCTTCTATAGTGCGCGATTGTCATGGTGGCTCATTATTTTTTTTCCGCTCACTGGACGATTTCGCAGGTTTCGGCGCGATTTGTGATTCGGTTGACGGTTGGTCCGACGATAGCCCGCTGTCGCTGAATGCGGTTACGACATCATGTTGTGTTTGAAGTTGATTCGGTGTGAGCCTTAAAAGCAACGTCTATCCTCCAATCCCATAGGACAAGAATAGCGCTACGGCTTATGGAAACTCAGCCTGTGAGCGATAGAAAAGACGGTTGGTGGTATCAGAGAGGGGGGGCGATGTTCACCCGAAAACGGCTCTCTATTTACCGGCGGAGATTAATATGAAATATTTCGGTGAAAAACAATCCAAATTTTTTGCGATCGTCAGGATGATATTGTGAAATGAATGTCACGAAAAAACAAAAGAATCGCCGTAAGGCAGCCGGGAGTTGGCAAAATTCAGTTCATTGCGCCATGTTACATCACTGTGGCTTGACGCACACGCTCACCCGGTTGCTTGCTTCCAGAAGGGAGACATACTGCGCAACCGCTCGATGATGGGGGGCAGCTTTTCGATGACCAGATCGATTTCCGCTTCCGTGTTATAAACGCTCAGGCTGAAACGAATGGAGCCGTGAGCGGCCGTAAACGGAACGCCCATGGCCCGAAGCACATGAGAAGGTTCCAATGATCCGGAGGTGCAGGCGGAGCCTGAGGATGCGCAAATGCCATGCTGGTCCATCAGCAGCAGAATCGATTCGCCCTCCACATATTCAAAGGCAATGCTGGTGGTGTTGGGCAACCGCTGGTCCCAGTCGCCGTTGATAAATGCGTTAGGAATTTTCTTGATGAGCTCGATTTCCAGTTTGTCTCTGAGCCGTCGCACGCGGGTGGTTTCTTCGCTCATTTGCTGCGCGGCCAATTCACTGGCTCGCCCGAGTCCAATAATAGCGGCGACATTTTCCGTTCCCCCCCGTCTGCCGTGTTCTTGATGGCCGCCGAGCAAAAATGGAGAAAACTTGGTGCCTTTCCGAACGTAAAGCGCGCCGATACCCTTGGGGCCATGCAGTTTATGGCCGGATAGCGAGAGCATGTCCACGCGGTTCTGCGCTAGGTCAATGGGGATTTTGCCTACCGCCTGCACAGCGTCCGTATGAAACACAATTCCCTTTTCATGAACCTTTTCGGCAATCTCCGGAATCGGAAATATGACGCCGGTTTCGTTGTTGGCCCACATGACGCTCACGATGGCGGTGTCGTCTGAAAGCCGGCTGTAGAGGTACGCCGTATCCAGGCGTCCTTCCCGATCCACCGGCACGAAGGTGACCCGATAGCCCTGCTTTGAGAGCCGCTCGAACACGTTCTTGACGGCCGGATGCTCGACGCGGGTGGTGATGATGTGTTTTTTGTCGGGGTTGGATCGAATGGCCGCATGAATGGCCGTGTTATCGCTTTCCGTTCCGCAACTGGTAAAGACAATTTCCCCGGGGGTGGCACCGGTCAAGGCGGCGACTTTCTCCCGCGCGTCGGTGATTTTTTTTGCCACCGAGCCGCCGAAGGTGTGCATGCTGGAAGGATTGCCGTAATGCTCGGTAAAGTAGGGCAGCATGGCCTCCAGTACTTCCGGCGCCACTTTCGTTGTGGCGTTGTTGTCCATATAAATAACGGCCATCAGTCCACCTCCTCTACTATCAGATCCGGCGCCACCAATTCGCGCAGCTTGCTTTCCACGAAATCCTTTAACGTCACTTGGGCCATCTTACAGGAGGCACAAGCGCCGCAGAGCCGGACCAGAACTCTGGTACCATCCACATCCACCAGCTCGATGTCGCCGCCGTCTTTTTCCAGCCCGGGCTTGATTTCCCGGCTGATGGTTTCCTCGATCAGTTTTATTTTCTGTATGTTGGTCAAGCGAGCCTGCTTTTTGGGAACCGGCGGGGCGTTATTCAACACCGAATCGATGATGCCCTGAATGGCGTCGTGACAGTTGCCGCATCCGCCACCGGCTTTCATAAAGTTGGTTACCGACTCGATATCCGAGAGGCGGTTTTCCCGGACCGCCCGTTCGATTTCAGAATCCGTGACACCGAAGCACTCGCAGACGATGTTTCCCTCCACCTTTTTTTCGGCTTCGCCCCGGTAACAGGCGATCGCCTTTTCAAGTGCATCGCGGCCCATCACGGAGCAATGCATTTTTTCCTTGGGAAGCCCGCCTAAATATTCTGCGATATGTTCATTGGTGATGAGTTTTGCCTCCTCAAGGGTTTTTCCGATCACCATTTCCGTCAACGCGGAAGAAGAGGCAATGGCACTGGCGCAACCAAAGGTTTGAAATTTGGCGTCAATGATTCGCTCATTTTCATCAAGTTTTAAGCTAAGCTTCAGCGCATCCCCGCAGGCCAGCGAGCCGACCTCACCGACCGCGTCCGCGTTTTCGATTTCTCCCACATTCCTCGGGTTTAAGAAATGCTCTCGCACCTTATCCGTATATTCCCACATGACATCCTCCTTCATGCACTTGCGGCATGATGTCGAAATTCAGAGTTAATTTCATGTCCCCATGTTAATCATTCTGTGGGAAAAGAAAAGGTTTGCCGCATTCCTTGCACTTCCCGTCCGGTCCGATGACGCCGATGCAATTCTCGTCGCTGCATAACCTGCGGTTGTTCCACTCCTCGTCGGTGATCGTTTCGGAGAATGTGTCCGGATCGAATTCTTCGTTGAAAGCGGCGTCTTCATCTTGAGCCGACGCTTCGGTGTCATTCGTGTGTGCCACGGGGCCGGGGATGTCGGCATTATAGGGCAATCCGCATTCCTTGCATTTTCCATCCGGTCCGATCACGCCGATGCAGCTTTCGTCCTTGCATAATATCCGGTTCTCCCAATCGGTATCGGCCGAGTCCGAAGCCGTTTCTTTTTTCATACGCGTCTCCGTATTGTTATCTGGGGGTTATGATTGATAGAGTGCTATAAACGTTATAAAAACAATGGGTCCTCTGTCAATCAAAAATCAAGACGACGACAAGGCACGGCAAAAGAATGCAGCATGACAAAAAATATTATAAACGGGGTTTACCTTGACACAACCCATTAAATAGGTTAGCAAAACCTGTTTAAAATGGTACCCATGTGCGTTTTAACCTATTGAAAAAATATATATTTTGAAATAGAAACGGGCGCAGCCAATTTGGCTCGGTTATTTTTGATGGGAAATCGAATCCTTTGTGTTAAGCGCATCGGCGGCGTTGGTGCATGAAACCCTATTATCGGGATAAAGTGACTGATGATGGAAAACAAAAGTGATGTTCTGGAAAAGCGGCTTTCCAAAATGGATGAACTTCGAAGCAACGGGGTTCCTCTGTTTCCCAACGGGTTTTCCGTTTCCCATACGGTTGCGGATCTGCTTGAGATTGCCAAAAAAGCGCCTGAAACTTTAACGGAATCAGGACCTGAGTTTAGTGTAGCCGGTCGAATGATGGCCGTCAATAAATTCGGAAAAGCCTCCTTTATACGCTTTCGGGATCGAACGGGTCAGATGCAAGCCTATCTTCGTAAAGACCGGATCGGCGAGGATGCGTATGCCCTGTTTAAGCAGCTTGATATCGGGGATTTTATTTGGCTTCGGGGGGTGCTCTTTCAAACCAGGACGGGCGAGTGGACCTTGCTGGCCAGTGAGTTAAAACTCGCGTCCAAAGCCAGTCGGCCCTTGCCGGAAAAATTCCATGGCCTGAAGGATCCTGAAAAACGCTATCGCCAGCGGTATATCGATCTGGTGATGAACAGTGAGGTCCGGGAGATCTTTATCAAACGCAGCCGCACCATTCATGCCGTCCGGTCGTTTTTGCTTGAAAGGGACTACCTGGAGGTGGAAACCCCCATGATGCAACCGATTCCCGGCGGTGCCGAAGCGACCCCTTTTGTCACGCATCATCATGCGCTCGACATGAATCTTTTTCTGCGAATCGCGCCGGAACTCTACCTCAAGCGGCTCGTGGTGGGCGGATTTGAACGGGTGTTTGAAATTAATCGCAATTTCAGGAACGAAGGTATTTCCACTCGGCATAACCCGGAGTTTACCATGGTGGAGTTTTATCAGGCCTATGCAACCTACGAGGACCTGATGGACCTGACCGAGGAAATGTTTCAAAAGGTGGCGATCGATGTCACGGGCAGTGACACCCTTATGTATCAGGACGACAGAATTGAATTGGGGTCGAAGTGGCTGCGCATTCCATTGATGACCGCTCTTACCGAGATTGGCGGCGTGGATGCGGCGATACTCGATGACAGAGAAAAATTGCTGGCATTTGCGCAAGATAAGGGGATCCAAATCACCAAGGCGGAACGGATAGGGAAGGTGATCACCAAATTATTCGATGTGTTGGTGGAGCCGAAACTGATTCAACCGACCTTTATCACTGGATATCCGCAAGAAGTTTCTCCCCTGGCCCGTCGAAGCGACACCCAACCGGGATTGACCGATCGGTTCGAGTTATTCATTGCCGGCCGGGAAATCGCCAACGGGTTTTCGGAGCTGAATGATCCCAAGGATCAGGCGGAACGGTTTCAGCAGCAGGTAGCGGACCGGGCCGCAGGGGATGCGGAGGCCCATTACATGGACAGGGATTATATTGAAGCGCTGGAATACGGCATGCCGCCGACTGCCGGCGAAGGCATCGGCATCGACCGGTTGGTGATGCTGTTAACGGATGCGGCCTCTATTCGGGAGGTGATCTTGTTTCCGCATATGAAGCGCCGGGATTAGCTTGAAACAAACCATGTCATTTGAACTTTTTATAGGCGGCCGCTATCTTAGGGCCAAACAAAAGCAAGCGTTTATCTCACTGATCACGGTGCTGTCCATCGCCGGTGTGACCGTGGGGGTAATGGCATTGATCGTAGTGATCGCCGTCATGGCGGGGTTTGAATCCGATTTGAAGTCCCGCATTCTGTCGGTGGAATCTCATGTGGTGGTGAAGCGGTACACGGCGCCGTTTTCGGATTATTCCCGTGTGATGAAAGCGGTGGCGGACATGAACGGCGTTCAGGCGGTAACGCCTTTTATCCTTTCACAAATCATGATACGCACCTCGGCTGGTGTGTCGGCTGCGTTGCTGCGGGGCGTCGATCCGCTGACCGCCCATCAGGTGATCCAAACCCTGAATGGGGAAACGCTGAAAAAACTTTCTTCTCCTGCTGAACCCGCTACGACGGGGAACTCTCCGGGCATTATTTTGGGGAAAGTGCTTGCCGACAATCTGGGCGTTGTCACCGGGGATTCGATACAGCTGATCTCCCCCCGCGGCATGCTTTCTCCCATTGGTCACGTGCCGTCCATGAAGCGCTTTATCGTCCGCGGCACGTTGGAATCGGGAATGTACGAATTTGATGCCTCTTTGGCGTTTATCAGCTTGGCCGATGCGCAGAAAATGTTGCAAATGGGCGATGGCGTGACCGGGATCGAAGTCCGGATTGATAATATTTACAGTGCCGACATCATTCGCAAGGAAATTGTCGCGGCGTTGGGCTTTCCCTATTATGCCCAGGACTGGATTCAAAAAAATCATAATTTCTTTTCCGCGTTAAAGCTTGAAAAAACGGTGATGTTCATCATTCTGACCTTGATCGTGCTGGTCGCGGCATTCAATATCGCCAGCTCGCTCATTATGATGGTGATGGAAAAAAAGAAGGATATCGCCATCTTGAAAGCAATGGGGGCGACGGACGGATCCATTCGAAAGATTTTCGTGTTCAAGGGAATGATTATCGGGCTGATTGGAACGAGTCTGGGCGTCAGCTTTGGGTATGTATTGTGCACCCTGTTGTCCCGCTATAAGTTCATCGAATTGCCCGGAGATGTGTATTACCTGACCACCTTACCCGTTCGCCTGAATATGGTGGATGTGGCGGCCATTGCCGCGGCGGCACTGGGCATCTGTTTTCTGGCCACGCTGTATCCGGCACACCAGGCGGCCCGGCTTGATCCGGTGGAGGCGATTCGATATGGCTGATGCGGCCGTTTTGTCAAATGAGAGCGCCCGAATTTCCCCTGTCGGCAACGGGGGGGGAAACGAGGTATTGATTCGAGGCAAAAGCTTGTATAAAAGCTACTACGATAGTGGTGAGCGAATCGATATTTTAATCAATGCCGACTTGGCGCTGATGGCGGGAGAAACCCTGGCGATCGTGGGGCCTTCCGGAATCGGCAAATCGACTTTGCTGCACATTCTGGGCACATTGGACCGTCCGGATAAGGGCGCTCTTTATTTCGGGGGCAAAGATGTGTATCAGTTCGACTCTTCCGGCCTGGCTCAGTTTCGAAACCGGCAGGTCGGATTCGTTTTCCAATTTCATCACCTGTTGCCGGAATTTTCTGCGCTTGAAAATGCCATGATGCCGGCTTTGATTCAGGGGCTGGACAAAGCGGAAGCCCGAAGGATGGCCGAGGTGATACTGGTTCGTGTGGGACTGGGCAAGCGTCTGCATCACCGTGTGGGAATGTTATCCGGTGGTGAGCAGCAACGGGTGGCGCTCGCAAGGGCGCTGGTTTTGAAACCAACGGTGCTGCTGGCCGATGAACCCACGGGCAACTTGGATGAAGAAAACAGCAGGCAGGTGCATGCGTTATTTCTGGAACTGAACCGGGAATTGCGCATGACGCTGGTGGTGGTGACTCATAACATGGAACTGGCATCCCGCATGTCGCGTCGCGTGACATTAAAAAACGGACAGCTGGTGGAAACGGAATGAAGATGATGATCAGGCGCCTGAGTATTTTCTGGACGATATGGATGTTGGTTTGGGCGGGCACGGCACTTTCTGCGGAATCGGTTCGCGTCATGTCGCTCCCTTTCGATGTTCGATCGCAACGGGACATGTCTTACCTTTCCACCGAAATTCCAAGAATTATTCAGGAGAACCTTGCTGCGGAAGGTGCCGATATCGTGGCGGCGCCGGAGATTCCGGCCGGGAATCTGCAGCGGCTTTTTGATGACGTTAAGAGCATTCGGCAGTTGGCCGGCCGAAGCAACGCAAATTATGTTATTTGGGGGCGATTGGTTTTTGAGGGGAACAGTTTTAAATTGATCGCCAGGCTTGCGGCTGTCCCCGGCCTGGGTGAACCCGAGGATTTTCAGTCTTCCGGCGAGGGAATCGAGGTGCTCTCGGGGGCTGTTCGATCGTTGTCCGGAGAGATTGCCGATAAATTGTTTCAACGCGTCCGGATCACCGAACTTCGCGTGGCCGGTAATCAGCGAATCGAGGCGGATGCGATTACGATGGTAATTAAGAGTAAGGTGGGAGATATGTTTTCAGCCAAGCGACTATCTCTTGATCTAAAAGCCATCTATGCCATGGGGTATTTTGAGGATATTCGAATTGAATCGCTGGATGGACCTACCGGCCGGATCGTCACCTTTCACGTAACGGAAAAGCCGACGGTAAAATCAATCGGCTTTAAAGGAAATGTTGAAATCAGGGAAGAAAAGCTTCGAGAAGATGTAGATATAAAAGTCGGATCCATTCTGAACATAAAGGACATTCAGAAAAATATAGAGCGAATCGAGGTGGCTTATAAGGAAAAGAAATTCTTTAATGTCAAGGTGACCTATGAAACCAAGGCGCTGAAGGATAATCAGGTGGATTTGATTTTCGTCGTCGAAGAGGGCAAACAGGTCCAGATTAAAGAGATAAAATTTTCCGGGAATAAGGCCTATTCCGAAAAGAAATTGAAAAAAACGATGAAAACCGCTGAAAAAGGTTTTTTCTCCTGGATCACTTCCGCGGGAGATTTCAATGCGGATGTCTTAAAACAGGATATGGCCGCGTTGATGGCGCTTTACCACAACAGCGGTTATATTCAGGCCCGGATCGGAGAGCCTGAAGTGGTTCAAGAGCAAGAATCGATCTTCATCACCATAAAAATCGAAGAGGGCGACCGGTATAAAGTCGGAAAGGTGGATGTGGACGGCGATCTGATTCTTCCCAAAGAGACGCTTTTGGCCGCGGTTCAAATCGGAAAAGAAGCGTATTTCAATCGGGATGTGTTGCGAAAGGATATGCTTGCCCTTAACGATCTTTATTCAAACTTCGGTTACGCCAATGCCGACGCCGCCCCCAATGTTCAGCAGAACCCGGAGACAAAAGAGGTGAATGTGACCTATGTGCTGGATAAGGGCAACAAGGTCTATTTTGATAAAATTTTGATTGAGGGAAATTCAAAAACCCGGGATAAGGTCATTCGCCGGGAGCTTGAAGTCCAGGAGCAGAGCCTTTATAACGGGGCACTTCTTAACAGAAGCGTCCGGAATCTTCATCGGCTCAATTTTTTTGAGGATGTTAAAGCCGATACGGCCAAAGGGGATAAGCCCGACAGCGTGAATTTGAAAGTCAAGGTCACTGAAAAGCCGACCGGCTCCTTTACGTTCGGCGGCGGGTACAGCAGTGTGGAAGATGTGTTTGTCACCGCCTCGGTTTCCCAGGAGAACCTTTTTGGCCGTGGACAGGCCTTGAACCTAAGAGCACTGCTCGGCGGTACAACGACGCAGGCGATGCTCTCCTTTACGGAGCCTTGGCTTTTCGACATTCCGCTTTCTTGCAGCACCAGTATTTATAATTGGACGCGGGACTATGATGAATATGAAAGGGACAGTGCGGGGGGTAGCGTTCGTTTGAGTTATCCGATTTTCACGGATGTGCGCCTTTTCGGCGGTTACGCCTTTGATATCGGCGAAATAACGAATGTCTATTGGGATGCGCCGCAGGACATCAAAGAACTGGAGGGGAAATTTACAACCAGCTCGGTTAACACCGGCATTACCTACGATACGCGGGACAAAATCATCAATCCCACCCGCGGACATAATCACCGGCTCAGCCTCGAGTATGCCGGCATCGGCGGGGATATCGGATATTCCAAAGTAACCGGCGAGCTCGGGTACTATCACCCGTTGTTTTGGGGAACGGTGGGCTTTGCCCATTTTGAAACCGGGTATGTTTCTCAAAATTCGGGCATGGTGCTGCCGGATTACGAAAAATTCTATCTGGGCGGCATCAATTCCGTTCGTGGATTTGATTGGCGGGACATTCATCTTTGGAGTGAGCCGGTGGATCATGATGAAAACCCACTGACGCCGGATGTGCCGGTGGAAATGGGAGGAGAGGCGATGCTCCAGTTTAATGTGGAGTGGATTTTCCCCATTGCCCAGTCCGCGGGGATTGTCGGTGTTGTCTTCTATGATATGGGAAACGTTTATGAGGGGCTGTCGGAAGTTGATTTCGGCGAGTTAAGGAAGACCACGGGGGTTGGCGTGCGGTGGTATTCTCCTATGGGCCCGATCCGGATTGAATACGGCCATATATTGGATAAAAAAGACTCGGACGATTCGGACGGACGCTGGGAATTTACCATGGGCACAGCGTTTTAACACCGTTTGAACATGCGGTTTGAGTGTCAAGAAATACAAAATTTACAATGGCCATGATCGAGGGGGGATCACTTGAATATGGCGTTTTTCTTTATTCAAACAACATAAAGGGGGAATTTCATGCAAATGCGTAAAATCGGTTTCCTGACGGCGTTGGTATCCTGTTTTCTGTTTGTTGCCTTAGCCCGGGGGGCTGATGTTGCCAAAATCGGTATGGTTGATTTTCAGAAAATATTGACACTTTCCGAAGCGGGGAAAGAGGCGCAAGCGGAAATCGCAACCAAAGGCAAGGCTATGGAGGCCGACCTGAAAACAAAAGGCGCCGAGTTGGAAGAGACAAAAGAGCGGCTTGAAAGAGAAGCGCTGGTGATGGCTCCGGAAAAACGTTCTGAAAAAGAGCGTGAGTTTCGAATCAAGCTGATGGATTTTAAAGATAAGGAAAAACAGTATAAAAAAGAATTTAACGATTTTAATATGCAATTGGTCGGCAAGTTCAGAAAAGATGTTTTTGCCTTGGCTGAAGAGATTGGAAAGAAAGAAGGGTATCTGCTTATTCTGGAAAAAAATGAAAGCGGTGCGCTTTATTTTCCGGGCACGATGGACATTACGGATCAGCTGATTCAAAAATATAATCAAACATATACCAAAAAGGCAAAATAGACGGTGAAACCGGATTGAGTGGGTGTCATGGAACTGACCATTGCTGAAATTGCCCATATCGTAAATGGTGATGTCTGCGGGGATGCAACCAAGCGCATTCTAAGGGTTGCGGCATTTGACAGTGCCGGCGCGGACGATGTTACGTTTGCCATGAATCCGGAATTCGAGAAAAAGTTGGCATCCTGTGCGGCCGGTGCGGTCATTGTATCGCGCAAGGTGACGGCCGCCACCGGCAATCTGATTCGCGTGGATAATCCGCATGTGGCATTTGCCAAGATTATAGAGCGGTTGCATCCGGCGGAGTTGCCGGCACCCGGTATTCACACCTCTGCGGTGGTGGGACACCACTTTTGTTCCGGAAAGGATGTGTCCATTGCCGCCTGTGCGGTGATCGGTAATCATGTGGTATGCGGGTCGCGGGTGACCATTTACCCTTGCGTTGTTATTGGGGATGGCGTCGTGATCGGGGACGATGTGGTGATTTATCCGAATGTGACCATTTACGATCGCTGCCGGATTGGTAACCGGGTTACGATTCATGCCGGAACGGTTATCGGCAGTGAAGGATTTGGCTTTGCCCCGGACGGGGGCCAATACCATAAGGTGCCTCAGGTGGGGATTGTGCAGATTGACGATGATGTGGAACTCGGGGCATTGAATACCATCGATCGGGCGGCCTTGGGCAAAACCTGGATTCAGCGGGGCGTGAAGACGGATAATCAGGTGCATGTGGCGCATAACGTGGTGGTGGGGGAAGATACCATCATAGTGGCGCAGACGGGGATCGCCGGCAGCGTCACCATCGGAAAACACGTTATCATATTGGGCAAGGCCGGCGTGGCCGACCATCTGACAATCGGCGATAACGCCGTGATCGGCAATATGGCCGGTATCGGGAAGGATGTCGCCGCCGGAGAGGTTTTATCGGGTGCGCCTGCCATGCCGCATCGTACCTGGCTTAGAGTTCATCGGGATTTTCCTTCCCTGCCGGGTATGAAAAAAAAGATGGACGGGCTTGAAAAGCGACTATCGGCACTTGAGAAAAAAGAGAAAGAAAGTTGAGAGAGGAGTGACCCATGGAGACTGTATACGATATTCGGGAAATCATGAAGTTCCTGCCGCATCGGTATCCGTTTTTGCTGGTGGACCGCGTTATTGAGTCGGTTCCGGAGGAAAAGATTACCACCTTGAAAAATGTGACCATGAATGAGCCCTTTTTTCAGGGCCATTTTCCCGGCATGCCGGTAATGCCCGGTGTGTTGATTGTTGAGGCCATGGCCCAGACCGGCGGCATTTTGATCGTATCCGCCATGCCGCCGGAGCAGTATGGGGCACTGATGTATTTCATGGCCATGGATAAGGTTAAATTCAGAAAGGCGGTAGTGCCTGGCGATCAGCTGATCATCACGACAAGCATTCTGAAAAAGCGACGCAATACCGCAAAACTGGCTTGTACGGCCATGGTGGACGGCGCGGTTGCCGCGGAGGCGGAATTGATGGCCATGATTGAGGAGAAAAAATGATACATCCGACCGCGATTGTGAATTCAAAGGCTGAGCTGGATGAGAACGTGTCCGTCGGCGCGTATTCTATTATTCGGGAACATGTGAAGATCGGTGCCGGTACCGAGATCGGCCCTCATGTTGTCATTGATTCCTTTGTCAGTATTGGTCCGGCGTGTCGAATCTTTCAGTTTGCCGCCATCGGCGCGCCACCCCAGTCCCTTAAATTCGCAGGAGAGCAATCGCAGGTGAAGATCGGCCAAAAAACGATTATCCGTGAATTTGTAACGATTCACCGGGGAACCCAATTCGGCGGCGGCCTGACTGAAATCGGTGAGGAATGCTTTCTCATGAATTACACACACATTGCCCATGATTGCCGCGTCGGAAAGCAGGTGGTATTTGCCAATAACGCCACGCTGGCCGGCCATATCACGGTCGGCAACTATGCCACCGTGGGCGGCCTGGCTGCTATTCATCAGTTTGTGCGGATCGGCGATTATGCGTTTATCGGCGGCAAGGCGGCTGTGGTGAAAGACATTCCGCCCTATGTGATATCTTCCGGAGACCGGGCCAAGCTGCATGGACTCAACAGTGTCGGCCTGCAAAGACGTGGTTTTTCATCGCAAACCATCAATTTGCTGAAAAAAACCTATCGAATCATCTTTCGAATCGGTCTCACCTTGCGGGAAGCGGTGGAACGCGTAAAGGCGGAAGTGGACCAAATCCCTGAGGTGGTAAAATTTATTGAGTTTTTGGAAACTTCGGAGCGCGGTGTTACCCGATAACCCGGTGATGGGCGGCGGTGCGATGGCTTTGGTGATGCACTTGCCGCCTTCTTTTATGAAGTGTGCTGGCGAATGACAATCAAGCGAATTGGACTGATAGCGGGGAGCGGTCAGTTCCCCATCATTTTTTCCAAAATTGCCGGGGAAAAAGGGCATGCCGTATATGCGGTCGCCCACTTGAAGGAAACCGATCCCGCCCTTGAATCCCATGTGGAAGCGATCGAATGGATTCATCTGGGACAAGTCAAGCGGCTGTTGAAATTTTTTAGAAAACATGAAATTTCGGAAGCCGTAATGATGGGCGCTATTCAAAAGACGCGCATGTTTACCGACATACGGCCCGACACAAAGGCGCTGGCACTTGTCGCCGGCATGCGCCATACGCATGATGACGGCATTTTGCGGGCGTTTGCGGGGCTGCTGTCGCGTGAAGGAATTCAAATCCTGGCGTCCACCATGTTATTGCCCGAAATGCTGGCATCTCCCGGCTGCTGGACCAAACGAAAACCCACCAAGGATGAGTCCGCGGATATTGATTTAGGGTGGCGGCTGGCCAAAGAGATCGGCCGGCTCGACATTGGCCAGTGCATCGTCGTGGCGGGCGGCAGTGTGTTGGCGGTGGAAGCCATTGATGGCACGGATGCCACGATTCGGCGAGGGGGCGAGCTGGGAAAGGGACGCGCCGTGGTCGTAAAAGTAAGCAAGCCGACACAGGATAATCGCTTTGACATGCCGGCCGTGGGGGCTCAGACCATACGAACCATGCAGGCGGTTGGTGCCGGGGTTCTGGTGATCGAAGCAGGAAAGGCGGTCGTTTTCGACCGGGAAGAGATGATTTCGTTGGCGGACCAGTTCGGCATTGCCATTGTGGCTGGAAACCATTCGCAATAAATCCCTGATCCGGCAAAGCCGAAGGCTGGGATGCGGAGATGCATAAAAGCCATCTTTCACCTTCGGCGAATATGCACGCAAGTGCGGGCATGTTTCTGACAAAGGGTTTGATATAACAATAAGCGTGAATAAAATAGTGCCCATGAAAAAATTACGTGTCGGGGTTATCGGGGTGGGGTATCTGGGGAAATTCCACGCCGAGAAGTACGCCCAAATGGATAATGTGGATCTTGTCGGCATAGTCGATGTGAACCGGGAGCAGGCCCATCAGGTGGCGCAACAGGTGGGGACCCGCGCTTACCGGAATTATGAGGATCTTTTCGGTAAGGTCGACGCCGTGAGTGTGGTGACGCCGACCCCCGCTCATTTTGAAGTCAGCCGCGCCTTTTTGGAACGGGATGTGGATGTGCTCATTGAAAAACCGATCACCGTTACCCTGGATGAGGCCGATGCGTTGATTGATTTTGCCGAATCCCGCGGATTGATTATTCAGGTTGGTCATTTGGAGCGGTTTAACCCGGCCGTGATGGCGCTTCAGGATATTGTCAAGGTGCCTCGGTTTATCGAATCTCACCGGCTCAGCATTTTTAAACCCCGTGGCATTGATGTGAGCGTGGTCCTGGATTTAATGATTCATGATATCGATATCATTTTGAATTTTGTAAAGTCCGACGTGACGGATATTCGTGCGGCCGGCACCACGGTGATTACCGATGAAGTGGATATCGCCAATGCGCGCCTTGAGTTTCAAAACGGGTGTGTGGCCAATGTAACGGCCAGCCGAATTTCAGCGAAAAATGAGCGTAAAATTCGCCTGTTTCAGCGGGATGCCTATATTTCGGTTGATTTCGCCAATCAGGGGATCACGATTATTCGCCAGGATGATAATGGCGGGGAAGGAATTATTCCCGGCATGGCGATGCAGCAGCTCAGTTTTGCAAAGGCGGATGCACTGGCCGCGGAGATCAGCGCCTTTGTTTCTTGCGTGTTAACGCGCACGGTGCCTGAAGTTTCGGGCAAGGTCGGAAGGGACGCCTTGAAAATCGTTCTTCACATCATGGATCAGATTCAACTGACTCACCAGCGGTTTTAAGATGATACACGAAATGAAATCGATCGCCGGGGGCGCCAAGGTGATGATTATTGCCGGAGAAGCCTCCGGAGATCAGCACGGTGCCAAGGTCGTTCTTGCCATTCGGAATCGCTGGCCGGGCGTGTCTTTTTTTGGCATCGGCGGGCGAATGTTAAAGGCGGCCGGCGTTCAAGTCTTCATGGATGCTTCGCAAATGGCGGTGGTTGGCATTACGGAGGTTTTTTCCAAGTTTCCCATCCTCTTGAAGGCCATGCGCACGGCGAAACGATTGCTTCGCACGCTGAAACCGGATTTGTTAATATTAATCGATTTTCCGGATTTCAACCTGCATATCGCCGCCACCGCAAAGAAACTGGGAATTCCGGTACTTTATTATATTAGCCCGCAAATATGGGCTTGGCGTTCCGGCCGAGTTAAAAAAATTCGTGCACGGGTGGACCATATGGCGGTGATTCTGCCGTTTGAGGCGGCATTTTATGCGGATCATCGAGTGCCGGTTACGTTTGTAGGGCACCCTTTGCTGGATCATTCCCCGAGCGTGGCTGCGCCTCCGGCGGTTTCCCCCTCACGGGAAGCGATTGTCATCGGGCTGTTGCCCGGTTCCCGGGATCGGGAGGTGGTGCGCCTGTTTCCGCAGATGTTGGCCGCCGTCCCGATAATAAAACGCTCGTTTCCGAAGGCACGGTTTGTTATTTCGCTTTCTCCCAGCGTGGAACGCCCGCTGTTAGAATCCCTTTTGGCTTCTCATGCGCCGGGGATTGATTTTGAAATCGAAGACCGGGGTGTTCGAAAGATTTTTAAAAAAAGCACCTTGGTGGTGGCGACCTCGGGCACCGTTACACTGGAGGCGGCCATTGCCGGTATTCCATTTGTTCTCGTTTATAAGGTCTCGGCCTTGAGTTATGCCCTGGGTCGCCTCTTGATTCGTGTCAAGTACGCGGGCCTGGCAAACCTGATTGCCGGCAAAGAGGTCGCAACGGAGTTGTTGCAACATCGGGCGACCGGGCGCAATATCGCTGAAGCGGTGCTGTCCATGCTTCAAAATCCCGATGAACTGGAAAAGCGCCGTGACCAGTTGTTGGCGATAGGTGCGCAGTTGGGCGGCCCCGGCGCTTCAAACCGAGTTGCCGATATTGCCCTGTCGTTGATGGCCCAAAAGAGAACACCGGCATGAGCCTTTTCACGGACAACACGCCGGAGATTTGCTGGCGGCTGGTGGGCCTTTTGGGGAAATGGGCCATCGACCTGCTGGCGGGGTCTTTGCGCGTGGAAGTGATTGGGCATGAAAAGGTGCGTCCGATCATGGAAACACGACGCTTCATCTTAAGTTTCTGGCATTCCCGAATCCTTGTGATCAGCTTTATGCATAAAGGGTGGAACAGCGTTGTCATGGCCAGTCGTTCCGCGGACGGCGAAATTATCGCCCGGGTGATTGAACGGCAGGGGCACGCAGTGGTAAGGGGATCCACTGGCAAGGGAGGGCTTCGGGCATTGGCTCGTCAAATTAAGCTGTTAAATGAGAAAGACCGGCCGGGCGGCATGATTCCGGACGGTCCGCAAGGGCCACGTCACCGGGTTCAGCCGGGCATCATCGCCCTGGCGCAAAAGACGGGGTATCCCATTATTCCGGTAAGCTGTAGTGCGCGGAAACTAAAAGCGTTTCACAGCTGGGACCGCTTTATCGTACCCTACCCCTTTACCCGATGTCGGCTGGTTTATGGGAAGCCCATGGTTGTCCCCGGCAAGGCGTCCGCCCGCACACTCGAGGCCTGCCGCCTTCAGCTGGAGACGGAAATGCGGCGGATCACCTTCACCCATGACCGGCATTATGGCCATGAGCTTCTTTAATCCGTGCGATTGACTCCATCCCTGTTTTTCGATCGGGGAGATGGAAATATAACCCTATGAAAAAGATAGCACTGTTCAGTTTGACCGCTCGCCATAAGCGGATTTTGTCTCTAATAAAGGACAATCTGTTAAAACTGAGCCTGTCCATGCTTTGTTCGTTGGTGGTGTCCGGCTCCACGGCAGCGATCGCCTGGCTGTTAAAGCCGGTCATCGATGATATTTTTGTCCGGCATGATCTGACCATGTTGCGGGTGCTGCCCCTTGTGGTCATCGTTGTTTTTTTGATTCGCAGTTTCGGCATGTATGGGCAGGATTTTTTTATGAGTCAGGCGGGCCAGCGGGTCATTATGCAACTTCGGAACGCCCTGTACGATCGGATTCAGGATCTGCCGCTATCCTTTTTTCAGGCCGAGCGAACCGGCGTCCTGATGAGCCGCATCACCAACGATGTCAATGTCATTAAAGCGCTTGTCTCCGATGCCGTCAAGACAGCGGTACGGGACTGTTTCAGCATTGTCGCCCTGACCGGTGTCATTTTTTACCGGGACTGGCAATTGGCCCTTATCGCCATGGTGATTTTGCCGGTGGCTTTTTTCCCCGTCGTGGCGCTCGGGCGCAGGGTGCGTCAAATCAGCACGCGAAATCAGGAAACGCTGGCGGATATGAGCAGCTTTCTGCACGAGACCTTTGCCGGAAACAAAATCGTCAAGGCGTTCGGAATGGAACATTACGAGAAAAACAGGTTTTACGAAAAATCCCGCCATCTGTTTCGGCTTGAAATTAAAACCGTATCGGCCAAAGCGCTCTCACCCGCGGTGATGGAGCTATTGGCCGGTTTCGGCGTCGCCTTTATTATCTGGTACGGCGGCAGCCGGGTTTATGACGGGACCTCCACGCCCGGAACGCTGATCTCTTTTTTAACGGCGGTATTGCTGCTTTATGATCCCGTCAAAAAACTGAGCCGGGTGAATAACGTGATTCAGGAAGGATTGGCCGCCACGGACCGGGTGTTTGATATTATCGAGCGCGACTCGGATATTCAGGAGGCGGCAAATCCCGTTGTCATTCCCATGCGTCCCCATCGAGTGGTTTTTGAACATGTGTTTTTCAAATATGACGGTGCCGATGTCCTAATGGACATCGATTTGGATGTGCGGCCGGGTGAGATTTTGGCCTTGGTGGGAATGAGCGGCGGTGGAAAAACCACGCTGGTTAATCTCATCCCGCGGTTTTATGATGTTTCAAGGGGTGTTATACGCATTGACGGGGAAGATATTCGAAACGCGTCCCTGAAATCCCTGCGGGAACAGATCGCCGTTGTGACCCAGGAGCCGATCCTTTTCAATGATACGGTTCGCAACAATATCGCCTATGGAAATCCGAACGCCTCTTATGATGACATAGAGGCCGCGGCTCGCGCGGCCTATGCCTTCGATTTTATTCAACAGTTTCCCAAAGGCTTCGATACGACCATTGGCGAGCTGGGGGGGCGGTTGTCCGGCGGCGAAAAGCAACGCATCTGCATTGCCAGGGCGTTGCTGAAAAACGCGCCGATTCTGATTCTGGACGAGGCGACCAGCAGTCTGGATACGGAATCTGAAATGTGGGTGCAAAAGGCATTGGAAAACCTGATGCAGGGGCGAACCACCTTTGTCATTGCCCATCGGCTTTCCACCATCGCCCATGCCAACCGGATCATCGTGCTCGTCAACGGCCGGGTAATCGAGCAGGGTACCCACGATGAATTAATGGCCCAAGCCGGGGAATATTGCAAACTTCACCGCATGCAATTTTCCAATGGCGAGCACAAGGCTGCCCTTTGAAGCCGGCAAGGCTTTGATTTTAAAAACTTGACATCATGATAGGCAGTGCTTAAATAAGCCAGATTGTTTTGAGGAGGTTTTTTATGCCGATATATGAATATCAATGCAAAGAGTGCGGCCATTGCTTTGAGAGCCTGGTATTTTCAGGGGACGCGGCAATGCCGCATTGTCCGCAGTGTAACGGGGCGAATGTGGAGAAACTCATGTCCGCCGGTTGCGTGAGGGCTCAAGGCATTGCCACCGGGTCTGGCGGATTTAAACCGCCGCCATGCCGTCCGTCAGGGGGTTGATCGATTTAAAACGGGTATTCCAGGTTGGAATACGAAAAAAAAGCTGATAAGGAAAGGCCGCGTAATCAAGCGGCCTTTCTTTTTTGCGTGACGCCGGGGTTGTGTTTTCGCTTGATTTTGGTTAATGAATTCCGAGCAACCGTTCCGGCCCGTATTAGAAAACAACCACCCGCCAACCGATATGGTACATGGAAAAAAATAGCGAGCACCGTCTGGTGGACCTCAAGGGGCATATCGAGCGCATCACCTATACCAATGCGGAAAACGGCTATACGATTGCCCGGGTCAAAGTACCGGGAGATCCGCGGTTGGTGACCGTGGTGGGCAACATCATGGCGCCCACGGCCGGCGAGTTTTTGAGCATGAAAGGGGAGTGGATCAATCACCCCAAATACGGCGAGCAGTTCAAGGTGGTTTGGTATAAGACCACGATGCCGGCCACGGTTTACGGTATTCAGCGCTATCTCGGCTCGGGTCTCATCAAGGGGATCGGCCCTGTAATGGCCAGGCGGATCGTTACCGCGTTTGGAAAGGACACCCTCGATATCATCGAATCGAATGCCGGGCGGCTGGGTGAAGTTTCGGGCATCGGACGCAAACGGATAGATATGATACGGACGGCCTGGGAGGAGCAAAAAGAGATCCGGGCCGTGATGATGTTTCTTCAGGGGCATGGGGTCAGCGCCGCCTATGCGGCCAGGATTTTCAAGCAGTACGGAAACGAAGCCATTGCCGTTGTGAGTGAGAATCCGTACCGAATGGCCACGGATATTTTCGGCATCGGGTTTATCACCGCGGATCGGATCGCGCAAAATCTGGGGTTTGAAAAAGACTCGCCGGTTCGGGCACAGGCCGGCATTCTCTATGTCTTAAGCCAATTGGCCGATGCGGGGCATGTGTATTATCCCTTTGAGCCTCTTATTGAAAAATGCCTGGAAATCCTTGAAACCGGCCGGGAGATTATTCTGGATGCCTTTTCCACGCTGGTCGAAGAGCGCCGGATCATTATCGAAGATTTGGACCCCTGTATCGGGGACTTTCCGGAAAACAACAAAGCGGTCTATCTGGTCCAATTCCATGTCTGCGAGCGCAGCATCGCTTTTCGCTTAAAGGCGCTTCGGGATTTTATAGGCACGTTGCGTCCGTTGAATGCAGATAAGGCGCTTGAGTGGGTTCAGGCGCGGCTTTCGATTCATCTGGCGCAACAGCAGGTGGCTGCCGTCAAAAGTGCGCTTTATAATAAGGTGATGATTATCACCGGCGGGCCGGGAACCGGCAAAACCACCATCATTCATGCGATCTTAAAAATTTATGCCCGCATGAAAGGGCGTATTCTTTTGGCCGCCCCCACGGGCCGGGCCGCCAAACGAATGAGTGAAGCCACCGGTCAAGAGGCCAAAACCATTCACCGGCTTCTTGAGTACAGCCTTCAAAAAGGCGGATTTCAAAAGAATGACGAAAC
Source organism: Desulfobacterales bacterium (assembly GCA_034003325.1). Taxonomy (NCBI): domain Bacteria; kingdom Pseudomonadati; phylum Thermodesulfobacteriota; class Desulfobacteria; order Desulfobacterales; species Desulfobacterales bacterium. The sequence continues at coordinate 161,116 of JAVEYW010000008.1, read as the reverse complement.
CCCTCTGGCATGCGATCTGATTATTGTTGATGAGGCCAGCATGATCGATACGGTCTTAATGCACCATTTGTTGAAAGCCATTCCGCCCAGCGCCACCTTTATTCTGGTGGGGGATGTACACCAGCTGCCCTCAGTTGGGCCGGGTGCCGTGCTGAAGGATATTATCGACTCCCAGGCCGTTCCGGTGGCGGAACTGAACGAAATTTTTCGCCAGGCGCAGCAGAGCAACATCATCGTGAATGCTCATAGAATCAACCGGGGACAAATGCCCATATGGCGGTCCAACGGGACGGGCAATGATTTTTTCTTTATTAAAAATGAAGACCCTGAAACAGCGCTCGCTGAAATTCTGGAGCTGGTTCATACCCGTATCCCGAAATGGAAAAATCTGGATCCGGTTGAAGACATACAGGTATTGACGCCCATGCACCGCGGGGTGGTGGGCGCCGCCAATCTGAACGAAGCGCTTCAAAATATCTTGAATCCCGGAGAGGACGGCATGATTCGCGGCAGCCGCAATTTTCGCGTTCGGGACAAGGTGATGCAAATAAAAAATAATTACGACAAGGAAGTCTATAACGGGGATATCGGGAGAATCACCCATATCGATGCCGAGGCGCAGTGCCTGACGATTACCTTTGACGGTCGCCCCGTTGTATACGATTATACCGAGATGGATGAAATCGTATTGGCCTATGCCGTATCGGTGCATAAGGCGCAGGGCTCGGAATACCCGGTGGTGGTAATGCCAGTGCTGATACAACACTATATGCTATTGCAGCGGAATTTGATATATACGGCCGTCACCCGGGGCAAGAACCTCGTGGTGCTGGTCGGTACGCATAAAGCACTGGCCATCGGCATTCATAACAACAAGACAGCCGGCAGATACACCTCTTTGCGGCAGCGGCTGATGTCGCTTGAAGGATGAATATGGTTTTGGTTCGTTACCCCGAAAGTTGAATGTATAACTGAAAGAAGGCTATGGCATACCAGGATTACACGGCGGAAGCCATCGAGGTGCTCAGCGGTTTGGACCCGGTTCGGCGAAGACCGGGCATGTATACGGATACTTCCCGGCCCAATCATCTGGCGCATGAGGTGGTGGATAACAGTGTCGATGAGGCGATTGCAGGCCACGCCAAATGTATCGATATCACACTTCACGCGGATGATTCCCTGGAGGTGTCGGATGACGGCCGGGGAATGCCCGTGGATATTCATCCGGAAGAAGGCATTCCCGGTGTGGAATTGATTCTGACCCGGTTGCATGCCGGCGCAAAATTTTCCAATAAAAGCTACCGGTTTTCAGGCGGGTTGCACGGGGTCGGCGTATCGGTCGTCAATGCGCTCTCCGCGAGGCTCGAAGTGGAAATCAAGCGGGACGGAAACAAGTATACGATGGGATTTGCCGGCGGTGAAAAGGTGCGCGATCTGGCGGAGGCAGGTTCCGTGGGGCGGCGCAATACCGGCACGACGATTCGGTTCTGGCCGGACCCGAAATATTTTGATACGCCGAAATTCTCCCTTCGGCCCTTGCTGCATGCCTTGCGGGCCAAGGCGGTGCTTTGCCCGGGGCTTACGGTTCGCTTTTTAAACGCGCAAACGGGTGAGACGAATCATTGGCATTATGCGGGCGGGTTGCAGGATTATTTGTTGGAGTGCGCCAAAGAAAGCGTCTTGCTGCCGGAAGAAGCCTTTTCCGGTAAGTTTGAAGGCCGCGCAGAGACCGTGTCCTGGGCGGTCGCCTGGATGCCCGAGGGCGGGGAGGTCGTGGCGGAAAGCTATGTGAATTTGATTCCCACGGTTCTGGGCGGCACCCATGTGAACGGATTTCGAACGGGACTTCTGGCCTCGATTCGTGAATTTTGCGACTTTAGAAAATTGTTGCCCAGAGGGGTTAAGATCGGCCCGGAGGATATCTGGGACCGGTGCAGTTATGTCCTTTCCGCCATGATGCTGGATCCCCAGTTTTCCGGTCAAACCAAGGAGCGGCTCACCTCCCGGCAAAGTGCCACGTTTGTTTCCGCAGTGGTCAAGGATGCGTTCAGCCTGTGGTTGAACCAGCATACGGATGTGGGTGAGTTGATTGCCGAGATGGCGATCGGCAATGCGCAGCGCCGGTTGCGTGCCGGCAAGTTGGTGGAGCGAAAGAAGGTGACGAGCGGACCCGCGCTTCCCGGCAAACTGGCCGACTGTGTGGGCCAGGATCCTTCGCAAAGCGAGCTTTTCCTGGTGGAAGGCGATTCCGCGGGCGGCAGCGCCAAGCAGGCCCGGGATCGGCAGTTTCAGGCCATCATGCCGCTGCGGGGCAAAATACTCAATACCTGGGAGGTTGATAACGCGCTTCTGCTCGCCTCAAAGGAGATTCACGATATCTCCGTGGCGATCGGCGTTGATCCCGGATCCGAAGATATTTCCGGCCTTCGATACGGCAAGGTATGCATTTTGGCGGATGCGGATTCGGACGGTCTTCATATCGCGACCCTGCTTTGCGCTCTTTTTTTGCGCCACTTCAAGCCCCTGGTGTCGGGCGGGCATGTGTATGTGGCCATGCCGCCGCTGTATCGAATCGATGTCGGAAAATCGGTCTATTATGCACTGGATGAGGCGGAGAAACAGGGGGTTATCGACCGGATCACGGCGGAAAAGCCGACCGGCAAAATCAATGTGCAACGGTTCAAGGGGCTTGGCGAAATGAACCCCCTGCAATTGCGGGAAACCACCATGGCGCCCGACACACGCCGTCTGGTGCAATTGACCCTGGATGCTGAAGCTTCCACGTTTCAAATGATGGACATGCTGCTGGCAAAGAAGCGGGCCAAAGATCGGAGAGAGTGGCTGGAGGCCAAAGGCGGATTGTCTCATGTGGAGGCGGTGAATGCGGTGATGCCCGTTGAGCCCGTTTCGCCGGAAAGCGACCTTGCATCGGTTGAATAACGATCGCTTAAGTAAAAGCAGAGGGGCCATGGAAACCATACAGATCAGTGAGGACGGCATCGAGCAACTGCCGATGCAGGTGTTTACCGAGCGCGCTTATCGCGATTATGCCATGTATGTGATTCTCGATCGCGCGCTGCCGCATATCGGGGACGGATTAAAGCCGGTTCAGCGGCGGATTATTTATGCCATGAGCGATCTCGGGCTCAATGCGGGTGCCAAGTATAAAAAGTCGGCCAGGACGGTGGGGGATGTGCTCGGCAAATTCCATCCCCACGGGGATTCGGCCTGCTACGAAGCCATGGTGCTGATGGCGCAGTCCTTTTCCTATCGCTATCCCCTCATCGACGGCCAGGGCAACTGGGGCGCGCCGGATGATCCCAAATCCTTTGCCGCCATGCGCTATACCGAGTGCCGATTGTCCGGTTATGCCGAGATTTTGCTCGGTGAGCTGGGGCTGGGGACCGTCGAATGGGGGCCGAATTTCGACGGCACGCTCAAAGAGCCGCTGGGCCTGCCTGCCCGGCTGCCGAATCTGTTGTTGAACGGCGCTTCGGGAATCGCCGTCGGCATGGCCACCGATATCCCGCCGCATAACTTAACGGAAGTGGCGCAGGCCTGCCTTCATTTGCTGGACCACCCGAATGCGGATGTGGCGGCGCTTTGCGAGTTTATTCAAGGCCCCGACTTTCCGACCGAAGCCGAGATTATAACCCCGCGCGAGGAATTGCGGGCCATGTATGAGACCGGAATCGGCAATTTCAGAATGCGGGCGGTCTATACGCGTGAAAACGGCGACATCGTGATCACGGCCTTGCCGCACCAGACCTCCGGCGCCAAAGTGCTGGAGCAGATTGCGGCTCAGATGCAGGCGAAAAAATTACCCATGGTGGCGGATTTGCGGGATGAATCGGATCATGAGGAGCCGACTCGCCTGGTCATTGTGCCCAGATCCGGCCGGGTGGACGTGGACGCGCTCATGGCCCATTTGTTCGCGACAACGGATCTGGAAAAACCCTATCGGGCGAATTTTAACGTCATCGGGCTGGATGGGTATCCCCAGGTAAAGGGGTTAAGGACGCTGCTCGATGAATGGCTGACCTTTCGAACCGAAACCGTGCGCAGACGGTTGCGACACCGGCTGGATAAGGTTCTTGACCGGATCGAGGTTCTGGCCGGGCTGTTGATCGCCTATTTGAATATTGATGAGGTGATTGCGATCATTCGCTATGAAGATTCGCCAAAGCCGGTGTTGATGCAACGGTTCGCTTTGAGCGAACGGCAGGCCGAAGCCATTCTTGAGATCAAGCTTCGTCACCTCGCCAAACTGGAAGAGATTAAAATACGCGGCGAAAACGATGCCCTTTCGCAGGAGCGGGACAGGCTGGAAAAAACGCTGGATTCAAAAACCCGGCTGATGGCGTTGATACGCAAAGAGTTGGCCGAAGATGTAAAAAAATATGGCGATAGAAGACGCTCCCCGCTGGCGCAGCGGGAAGAGGCCAAAGCGCTTTCCCAGGTGGAGATGACGCCCAGTGAGCCGGTCACGGTGATCCTCTCCCAAAAAGGCTGGGTGAGAGCGGCCAAGGGGCACGACGTGGACCCGGAAACGCTGAGCTATAAGGCAGGGGATATGTTTCTTGAAGCCGCCAAGGGCCGAAGCAATCAATCCGCCATCTTTTTTGATTCCACGGGGCGAAGTTACATGCTTCCCGCACACGGCCTGCCTTCCGCCCGCGGGCAGGGCGAACCGCTCAGCGGAAGGCTCACCTTGTTGCCCGGCGCTGCTGTGATTTCCGTTTTGATGGGGGAGCCGACACAGCCGGTACTGATCGCCAGCGATGCCGGATATGGGTTTATTGCCGAATTGAATGATCTTGTCACACGCAATAAAAATGGAAAAGCCGTATTATCCCTGCCCCAAAACGCCCTGCCGCTTCGGCCGTTTTTTGTCGGCGATATTCCCCGTGCGCTGTTAGCGACGGTTACCAGTGAGGGGCGCATGCTTCTTTTTCCGCTTAAGGAGTTGCCGACCTTGGGGCGTGGCAAAGGAAACAAAATCATCCAAATTCCCGCCTTTCGTGCCAAGGCCCGAGAGGAATTGCTGACACATCTTGCCGTGATGATGCCCGAGGATTCGCTTTCCATTCAAGCCGGAAAACGGGTGCTGACCTTAAAGCCGGGAAATTTAGCCCAATTCGTCGGAATTCGCGGACGCCGGGGTCAGAAGCTGCCGAGAGGATTTCAGAATGTGGAGCGACTGGAGGTGCAGAGTCTTTTGCCGCAAGCCTTCCCCTGATGGTTTTTTCTGAATTTTCCGATTGATACTATCAGATATAATTTGACAAATGGTGAATGATAAGATAACGAGTTTCTCAAAAGCTGTTATAATGAATGATTATTGCGTTAAGCCATAGGGTTATTTTCACGGTGAGCGTTGTCCTCGATTTATACTTTCCGCACCGCAAGGCTATCCTATTGGTTTTTCCCGAAACCCTCGGAGTGAATAAAACAAGTCGTTTTATTTCAAATGATTATATTTTATGGCCGAATGGGTTTATGCCCGCTTGACGGGCGGCCCGGCAGGGTAAAATCGTCTGAACGGATTCGGCGATTTTTTGCGCGATGCCGGCAGGAATCATCTTTTATTCGGGAGGGGAGCATTATGGCAAATGGCGTTGTAAAATGGTTTAATGACAAAAAAGGGTTTGGTTTTATTGAACAGGAAAGCGGCTCGGATGTGTTTGTTCATTACACCGCTATCAGTGGATCCGGTTTTAAGACCCTCGCTGAAGGGGATGCGGTGAGCTTTGATATTGAACAAGGCAACAAGGGGCCTTCCGCCAAAAATGTATTAAAGATATAATTGCGGCGAGAATTCGGGCATGCCTTTCACACCGGAAGACGGCATGCCCGAAGGGCTTTTTTGTTTCAGGTTTCGCCGGCGCAGGCACCGTTTGATTCCCGATTATTTTAAGAGAACGGCCGTTGATTGTTTTCCGTCTATTTTAATGGAAATCGGCGATAGGCACTTGGCCAGCCGAGCGTGGTCCGTTTCTTTTTTCGTCGGCAGCCGGTTGAGCCAATCCCAGTCGATAAAGTCCGTCTCGTTTGCCCTGACCGTAATATAACTGGCGCCCATGGCGGTCAGGTTATGAAAAAAATGGGTTCCCTGAGAAGGGGCTGCCTGAAGATTTTTAGCGGTTGTTTCCACGATGACACTGGCCTGTGAGATATCGTGCCATTTTACCGGAATGCCGAGCCATCGATCGGCTGAGCCCCATCGGCCGGGACCGATCAACAGGTATTGTTTGTTTTCCTTTCTGAGCTGTTGATTGAACTTGCTGATTTCGCCGGCGATGGTGATGGTGTCGGCCGGGTTGAAAGTTTCCGGTTTTACAAAAACAATCCGATCGATGTGTTGGAAATATCCGTTGCCCAACGCCATGGTGGAATAGCAAAAGGCCTTACCGATCTCCTCGGGATGAATTTTAACATCCGTTTGAAAGTGCCCGCAGGCCATGGGGCGAATCTGAAGCAGGGAGAAACTCGGACTTTGGCATGGCTCCGGGAGCGAATCATCCGCTAATGAGGCGGCAAATTCGATTTCCACGGGAGCGCCCATTCCTTTGCGGCCAATGATGAGCATGTCCATAAGCAACTTCGGTAGCGGGATTGTATTATATTTAAGAATCGTCGCGAAGGTCAGCACCCGGTGCCCGGTTGACCGGCCAATGTCACGAATGCGATGCTCTGAAGCGACATAGGTGCTTGACAGGAACCTGACCGGCGGGTGATCTTCGACTGTATCCATATCAAGTGCGACAAGCCGGGAATTTTCTTCGATGTCCGCCGAGGTGTTGGTGCGTGACATATCCAGTGCGTAAAAGCGTCGCTGGGAATGGTTTAAAATTTCATCCACGCTGGAAAAACCCGGCAGGAACCTCGGGTGGTTGGGTGAAAACCGAAGGGAGGCACCGCCGTCTACCACTGTTTTTCCCAATCCGAGTGCTATGTGGGCAACCCCGTCTTCCGGTTTCTGCGGGGAAACCGGATAATAGTTATAGGACTGCACCACACCGGACAGTGCGGGATAATAATAGTCGCCATAGCGTTTGCCAACAATTTCCTGAATGATAACCGCCATCTTCTCTTCTTCAATCCGGTGAATCGTGCTGGCGGCATAGGCGCGCGGGGCTTCCAGATAGGTGGATGCGTATACCAGCTTGACGGCGGAAACCAGGTGTGCGAGCCGATTCAACAGCTCGGTATCATTGTTCGGGAGCATATAGGTTTGATAGATGCCCGCGAAAGGTTGATACTGGGCGTCTTCGAGAAGGCTTGAAGATCTGACGGCTAAGGGATAATCGGCATGTGAAAGAAAGATCTTCAGTTTATTCTCAAGCCAGTCCGGCAACTGCGCGGAAAGAAACGCCGCCTTAATTTGCGCATCGCTCAGCGTGTCAAAGGGCAAATCTTTGAGAGGGTTCTCACTGAGAAAGGCATCAAAACCGTCGGTAGTAACGACGAGCGTTTTGGGAATTCGAATGTCGATTTCGGGAAAGGCGTCTTGCAGTGCCGGATTTTCCTTGATTAGCGTAGAGATAAAGGCGAGGCTTCGGGCTTTGCCGCCCAGGGATCCTTTTCCGATTTTAATAAAATCATAATCCGGATCGATGTTGTCATCCACAAAATCCGTGATGTGGCCCCGTTGCCGACTTTTTCGCTGATCGCGAATGCAGGTGATCAGATAGTTCCGCAAGTCCTCTTCGTTGCCGAAATCCGTCACCTTCACCGGCCGAAGCTTGCTTGCCAGCTGAACTTCCGCCCGGGCCATGAGCCAGATGGAGAAGTCGTTCCGGCCGCCATGGTAATAGATCGATTCCGACGGAATTATTGCCAGCAGTTTTTCCATCGCGCGCAGGTTTTCCGCTCGCCCCTGTATTTCACCCGTGGGCAGCCGAAAAATAAAGTCGCCGAATCCGAGGTGAGTAGTGAAAAACGCGCGGATTTCCGTAAGGAATATAGCTGCATTTTTATTGATGAAGGCGGTTGACAGGGATTCTGCTTTTTTCCGATTGGTTTCCTCGGAACTTAACATCAGCCGCGCGACATTCGGATTTTCATGTTGAATCATTGACAGAAGGGAGAAGCCTGCGTGCTCGTCCGGTTGTCCGTTTCTGTGAAAACGGACATCGGAAATAACGGCCAGAAGGTAAGGGGTGAAGCGTCGGTAAAGTGCTTCAGCCTCTTCAAAGGTTTCCGCCACCAGAATTTTAGGCCGCGCCCGCATTCTCAGCAGTCGATGTTCCTCGTTAATCGATTCTTCAATGACCCGTTGCGTTTGGGTCACGACTTCCTTATATAACAGCGGAATGATGGAAGACGCGTAAATCGGAGAGTCCTCAACCAGTATGATCACGCGCACCAGCGCGTTCCGGGTGTCAAACTCCACGTTTCTGCGATCTTCGACCGTCTTGATCAGCGCCAGGAGCAGGTCCGTATTGCCGCTCCACACATATATCTTGTCAAACACGTCTATCGCCGGTTGATTTTGCCGTGAAAGATCCGGTGCGGTGGAATGGGTCAACAGAAAGACCGGCAGATCGGGTGTGTTTTGTTTTATTTTCCGCCCCAGTTCATAGGGATTCATATCGTCGAGGCGGGGCATGGTGATCACGATATCGTAGCTTGCATCGGACAGGGCGGCTAATGCCTCCCGGGCCGTGGATACCCAGGTGAGCCGAGGCGGTCTGGAAAGATTGAGGCCCCGGTATTCATCAATGATTCTTCCGGCTATCCGGCCATCTTCCTCCATGATAAACGCATCATAGGGGCTTGATACCAAAAGAATATTTTGAACCTTCCACGGCATTAACTCGTGGAACACCTTAAACGATGGATAGAGTCGGTCCGTATAGCGATACTGCCGGCACGAGACGTCGGTGTTCATTCCGGGCTTGCCTCCAAGGGGATAAGAAATTTGTCTATTAGGTATTGTAGCGCATGCGACCCTTCGGAGGCAAGCCCGCCGCATTGCTTTTCGACTTTCCCGCTTTTTCTGAATTTCCGGAAAGATAGGGCGATACATGATTGACTTTTGAAGCCGTATTGTTGTAGTTATACCCGCCTGCTTGTTCTTTCGGGGGGACCTTTTAACGAATGCATGCGTTCGTTTTCTTGCCGATCCAAAGATTCGACGATTGTATTTGATCTCAAAAGTTTAAACGGACCTTGACGCATTTTGGCGTAATCGCCGCCGCGGTCTCCGATTTTTTTCTTTGATATTGGCGATCTATTTCTTTTGTGGCATTGGGGTTATGGTCAGCAATGGCAATTCACATGATGGGGCACTCGAACCTATCCTAAACGGCAAGGGTGATACTTACAGCGCTTTGGAAGCTGTTCAAACCGGTATTGTGGGGATTGATGGGAACCGCCGGATTTTGATGGCTAACCGCGCGGCTATTGTGTTTCTGGGCATTGCGGACGCCGAGACACTTATTGGGCGGACATGCTACGGCGTTTTTCTTCAGGCGGACAGCCCCTGCGGGGATTGCCCCATTTCAACCCTCCGCAACTTTTCGTCTTTCCAAAAGGCGATCAGCAAAACAACAGGAAACGGTGACGACTGTTTTTTAAAGGAATATGTTTGCCCCTGGGGTGAAAATTATATCCTGACACTCAACAACGTGACACGGGAAATCGGGGCGCTTCGAAAGACCGACCTGGCCAGAAAAGAGTTTCAGGCAAAAAATGTATTGATTGAAAGGCATCGCCGGGAAGCCGTTGAGGAAAAACACAAGCTTGGCCGGTTGTTGGATTATTTGCCGGACGCTGTGGTGCTGGTGAATGCGGAGTTTTATATCGATCGAAAAAACAGTGCCGTTGCGGAACACTTGCCGGTCGGCCGGGCCGATACCTGCTATGGCCTCATCGGGTTGCGCACCCCCTGTGCGCACTGCCCGGCGAAGGACGGCTTTCATAACGCCAACGGCAAGAAAACGAATCATCTGATTGACGGCCGGTATTTGACCGAGATTATTATTGAATCCCCGGAGAATGATGGCGGGGTGCTTCTTTTCCGTGATGCGACGCGCCAGATTCAGTTGATTGAAAAAATCAGGGAGCAGCAGGAAACCATTACGCGAAAAAATAATATTCTTTCCAACATGGTGAACTTCGGCACCATGATGCAAAAAGAAAATAATCCGGAAAACGTCGCCGACTTTTTCCTGAATATGATCATGCCGGTTTGCCATGCCGATGCAGCCGCTCTTATCATCAACGACATTCGTCCGGGAAGTCTTTGGTTTACGGTCCGGCGCAACTTTGCCGAAAATCAGATGCTGCAACTGATCCGTGCCAGCCTTTCGGAGCGGAACGGCAAATTCGAGGTGAAATCGGTATTGCGGAACCATGGCTTTGCCAAGGACATACAGCAGATTGAAATCCTCGGAGGCGATGGCCGGTGCGTGGGAATCGGGTTTCTTGTCGCCGAGGCCGATAACGACAATCGGGATTTGATTTCGTTGTTTTACGAACCTCTTGGCGCGTACCTTCATAACCGCATCCTGATGCGCCGGTTGGAGGAGCGGGCGAACACGGATCCACTGACGGGGTTGTACAACAGAGGGTATTTGGATACCATTCTTTCGGAAGAAGAGAAGAAACACAAACAATACGATATCCCTTATGCCGTCGTGGTCGCGGATGTCAACCGGTTAAAGCAGGCCAACGATCAATACGGCCATGAGGCCGGAGATGCGCTTATCATCGCGGTCGCCCGAAGTCTTCAAGCCGCGACGCGCGATATGGATTGTGTTGCCAGAACCGGCGGGGATGAGTTCGTCATTTTGCTTTCAAATACGACTGACGCGGGTGCGCAGCAGGTGATCGCACGGTTTGTGACGACGGTTTTCAACGGGGTGACCATTGATGTGGGGGACGGGGAGACATTTCCGGTTGCCGTGAGTTTCGGTGCTTGCGGCGTCGATGCGATGGTCCCCGAAGCGTTGCTCAAAGAGGCCGATCGGCGAATGTATGCGGCAAAGGAAGCTTATTATCAAACCCACCAGCGCTATCGATGATAGGCACTGTCCGGTATTGAATTGGGGGGTCGGAAGGAGGAACAGGGGATGGGCAAGGAAGCTGGGAAGGATATTAACAAAAACCTGGAACTATTGGTTCACGCCACGGAGTCGATATTGCGTGGTGATTTTGACCAATGGGCCGCTGAAATTGATGCCGAGGGTATGCTTTCCGTGTTGGCTCAGAAGATAAATGCCTTGTTGGCCAACATGAGGAATGTCGAGACCCCGTTAACCAGCGCCGGCGAGCACGCCCCGAGCGCGGTGAGAAGCGCCAAAAATGTGATTGAGCTGATGGCGCATGCCACCGGCCAGGTGCTCGACAGCTCGGATCGGTTGACGGAGGAGATCGATGCCCTTGAAAAAGCCGCGGCGGAACTGCCTGCGGATACGGTGAATATCAAAAACAGGTTGACCCATTTAAAATCGCACCTGTTTGACATGATTGCGTCCCAATCCTACCAGGATGTCGCCAGACAAAAAATGGAGTTATTGATCAACGATCTCGGTCAGATTCGGGATTGGCTCGTGGAAGTGCTCGTCATTTTAAACATTCGAAAAGATGCGTCGCCGGAAAACCTGGAGCAAAAGGCGAAATTGTTGCGTGAGGTCAGCGGTGCCGGAACCTCCGATGAGATGAAACAGGATCTGGTGGATGATCTGTTGGCGGAGTTCGGGTTTTGATTTATCGGTATTTCCCCTGCCATGAGCCTTCTTTTTCGAGCTTGTTTTGTATCAACATCAAGGTTTGGTTTCTTTGCAAGGCCCAGGCCGGTGCCGCCAACTCGTCCGGATGCGGATCTCCAGTGAGCCGTTGAATCACTATTCCGGGGGAGAGGTGTTCCAGAAACCGACACACAAGATTCACATATTCCGATTGTTCAAGGCATTGGTATCGGCCGTCAACATAGTCTGTTTCAAGTGGGGTTCCTTTGACAACGTAAAGCAGATGGATTTTCACCCCGTCCACCCCCAGATCCGATAGGGCTTGCGCTGTCTCCATCATTTGTTGCGGACTTTCACCGGGCAACCCCAGAATCACATGCGCGCAGATTTTAATGCCGCGACCCTGCGTTGCCCGGACCGCCTTGCGAAAACAATCAACGGTGTGCCCCCGGTTGATGCGGGCAAGGGTTTCATCATGCGCCGATTGCAAGCCGTATTCCACCCAGATGAGATGCGTCCGGGTCAAAGAGGAGAGCAGATCGATGACCGGCTTGTTCACGCAGTCCGGCCGGGTGCCGATGGATAAGCCCGCGATATCTTCCACAGCCAGCGCCTCTTCATACAGGCGGGCAAGTTGTGATACGGGGGCATAGGTGTTGGAGAACGACTGAAAATAGGCGATAAATTTTTGGGCCTTATACCGCCTGGACAACCATTTTTTTCCTTGCAGGAGCTGTTCCGTGATGGATACGTTTTGGGCATGGGCGCCGGTGCCGGATCCTTTTTCGTTGCAAAAAATGCACCCACCCGTGGAAATCGTACCATCCCGATTGGGGCATGTAAGACCTGCATCCACGGTGATTTTCTGTACGCGGCAGCCGAATATGCCGCGCAGATGGGTATTCAGATCGTTGTATCGAAGGCGCATCGGATTGAACCTATGGTTGACCAAATCGTCAGACGATTATATAGCTTTCGAGGAAAAAAGGAAGAAAAAGATGACCCTCCACAAATACGATATGATAGTTGTCGGTGCCGGCCATGCCGGGAGCGAAGCAGCCTTGGCGGCGGCGAGAATGGGGTGCCGCGTGCTGTTGCTGGCGATTGATCTGGACAAGGTGGCTGCGATGCCCTGCAGTCCCTCGATCGGTGGAATGGCCAAGGGACAGCTTGTCAAGGAGATCGATGCGCTCGGTGGTGAAATGGCTAAAATAACGGATAAAACCGCCATCCAATACCGTACGCTCAATACCAAAAAAGGCCCCGCGGTTCATTCGTCCCGCACCCAAAACGATAAGATGCGTTACCATGCGGCCATGAAATCGGTCCTTGAAAAGCAGGCCGGACTGGAACTCAAGCAAGCCCTCGTGGAGCAACTGGTCGTGGAAGACGGCGCGGTTGTCGGCCTGATCGATCATTTTGGATGTCACTATCAGGCAAGGGCTGTTGTGTTGGCTACCGGCACCTTTTTAAGCGGTCTGGTTCATATCGGCTTTCGCACGATTCAGGCCGGCCGGGCCGGCGAGTTTGCCGCTTACGACCTGGCCGATAGCCTGAGCCGTCTCGGGTTTACCCTCGGGCGTATGAAAACCGGAACACCGCCCCGCTTGAAACGATCGAGCATCGATTTTGACGCGTTCACGCCGCAACCTTCCGATGAAAAGCCGATTCCTTTTTCCTTTTTTACCGAGAAGATTACCCTGCCGCAGTTGCCAAGCTACCTGGGGTATACCGATTCGACGGTGCATGCACTGGTTCGGAAAAACCTGAAGCATTCCGCGCTTCATGGCGGTATGATCAAGGGAACCCCCGCCATATACTGCCCCTCTTTTGAGGATAAGATTGTTCGGTTTCCGGACAAGGATCGTCACCAGATCATTTTGGAACCCGAGGGAATCGATACGGACGAAATCTATGCCAGCGGGCTGGGAAACAGTCTTCCCCTCGACATTCAGATTCAGGTCGTTCGATCCGTAAGGGGGTTGGAATCCGCTGAAATCATGCGCCCGGCCTATGCCATTGAATATGATTACATCAACCCCATTCAATTGCGGCCGACGCTTGAGACACGGAAAGTGGCCGGACTTTTTCTGGCCGGTCAAATCAACGGCACTTCGGGGTATGAGGAAGCAGCGGCCCAGGGGCTTTGGGCGGGAATAAATGCTGCTTGCAAAATTCAGGGACGCCCCCCCTTTATTTTGGATCGTTCGCAGGCCTATATGGGGGTGATGATAGATGACCTGGTTGTGCGCGGCACTCGGGAGCAGTATCGCATGTTTACTTCCCGTGCCGAGTACAGGCTGATGCTCCGTGAAGACAATGCGGATTTGCGGCTCATGGAGATCGGTCATGGCCTGGGGCTGATCAGCAAGGACGCGCTTGCGGATGTGAATGATCGAAAGGCCTTGATTCAAAAAGAAATCGAGCGCATTCGTGGTACCGTTATTAAACCCGATGCCATTGTGAACGCGTATCTGGCGGAACGAAACACGCCGCCGTTGTCTAACGGGGTGTATCTCGATCAATTGTTAAAACGGGCACAGATCGATTATAAGGCGGTTGATAATTTGGCAAAAAGCCCGTGGCCGATCAGTGAGAAGGTCGCCAAGCAGGTGGAGATCGAAATCAAATACGAAGGGTATATTCAGCGCCAGCTCAATGAAATTGAGAAATATCAAAATCTTGAGCGAATAAAACTTTCGGAGACCTTTGAGTATTTGAAAGTCCCGGGGCTTTCCAATGAGTTGAAAGGAAAACTGGCGGCACTTCGGCCGATTTCCCTTGGGCAGGCGTCCAGAATTGAAGGCATGACGCCGGCGGCTATATCCGTGCTGATGATCGCTCTCAAGGCCGCGAAAGGCGCAAAGCCAGCGGCTGCGGAGGAAAGTTTGAATGGATGATGGTTGAGCCGGAAAGGTACCGAGCTTGACACCATCCATCGGTTACCTTATTTTAGATAAAACATATTAATTATATTGTGAATTCTAAAAGCTTTGATCCAAAATGACGGTTGCTTTCGGTTCGTCGAAAACATCGTTTAAGATAGGTTCAATAAAGGAGCGTTTTGCATGAAGCGCCGCTGACAATGGGCGGGCGCGGGGAAGGGATTTGTATATGGCCGAAACGGATTATTATAAGGTGCTCGGCGTGGCCAAAAGCGCTTCCGGTGAAGAGATAAAAAAGGCCTATCGGAAGTTGGCCATGAAATACCATCCAGACAAGAACAAAGGGGATAAAGCCGCTGAAGAAAAGTTCAAACAGCTTAGTGAGGCTTACGCCGTATTGAGTGACAAAGAAAAGCGCCAGCAATACGACCAGTTCGGCGCAAACGGGTTTAAGCAGCGCTTTTCCGAAGAAGATATTTTCAGAGGATTTGACTTTTCCGATATCTTCAAAGACTTCGGCTTCGGCGGGGGCCGGTTTTCTTCCGGCGCAAAAGGGGCAAGACGCTTTTCTTTTTCCCAGGGGGCTCCTTTTGGCGGGGGATTCCAGGACCAGTCCGGAATGAAGGGCGAAGACCTGGTATATGAGCTGGGGCTTCAGCTTAAGGAAGTCGTTACCGGCGTTCAAAAGACCATCACCCTTCAACAGGGCGGGCGGGTGGAAAAGGTGTCGGTCACCATCCCCAAAGGCATGATCACCGGGAAGAAGCTAAGGCTTGCCGGTAAAGGCAATCCCAGCCAGTTCGGCGGGCCGCCGGGCGATCTTTATATCAAGGCCAAGGTGCTCAAGGATGCGCTCTATGATACGGACGGGTACGATCTGATTATATCCCGAAAAGTCAAGCTGACCGAGGCGGTTCTGGGAACCAGTGTGTCCATTCCCACGCTGGAGGGAAAGGAATTAAATCTTAAAATCCCAGCGGGAACCACTCATAAGACGAAAATGCGGCTGCCCGGGCAAGGGCTTCCCAAAATGAAAGAGGGCGGTTATGGGGATTTGTATGTGCAGATTCTGGTTTCCCTGCCCAAGAAACTGACGAAAGAGCAACGGGAACTCATCGAGAAATTGGCGGCAGCCGGCTTGTAACGACTCAAATTAATTGACAAGAGCATCTCACCCATGTACCGTGTTTCGTAACATGATTTACCGGGAAAAACTTTTTTAATTTAAATGCGGTGTTTTTTTAGGCCAGGGCCGATGCTGACAAATTTAACCCCCGTGCTCACAAAAGAGAAGATAGCGCACATTGTCGCTGAGCTGGCTCGGGATATATCGAATGATTATCAGGGCAGGCAATTGGTCCTTATCGGCGTACTAAAAGGCGCATTTATATTTTTGTCGGACTTGGTTCGCCATTTGACCATTCCGGTGGAAATCGATTTTGTGCGCGCCTCGAGTTATGCGGAGCAATCTTGTTCTTCCGGGCAGGTGATGCTTACCAAACCCGTTGAGATCGATATTGAAGGGAAAAACGTCCTCATCGTTGAGGATATCATCGACACCGGTTTAACGATCGTCTCCCTGATCGAATACTTAAAAGCCCTGAAACCTGCCGGAATTAAAGTGTGTGTTTTCATTGATAAGCATGAGCGCCGGAAAGTATTGTTTGACGCAGACTATGTCGGATATTCTACAGACAGGGGATTCTTGGTGGGTTACGGCTTGGATTACGCTGAAAAGTATAGGCACTTGCCCGGAATATTTGAAGTGGAACCAACAGCCAGTGAGGATATGCCATGATTGTTAGCTGTCAAAACTGCAATGCCCGTTTCAATCTGGAAGACGGCCTTGTGAAGGAATCGGGCTCAAAAGTCCGATGTTCCAAATGCAAACACATTTTCCTCGTGTACCCGGAAAAGACGTTGGATACGGATCCGGTTTTCCCTGATATGCCGGTTCAGGAAGAGATTGATTCCAAACCGCTTGCCGTTGTCGAGCCGGAAAATGCGGCCTCCGATTTCGCGCCTTCCCTTGGGGAGGAGCTTGATCTGTCTGAGATCGAAAAGATGCTTGAAACAGCGGCCGGCGATAAGGCGCCGGATGCCCTGAGCGCCGGGGCTGATACCATTGGTTTTCAGAAGGACACGTCGCCGGCGGAGCAAATGACGACGATGGGCGAGGGCGCGCTGGATTTGTCCGAAATTGAGAAAATCCTTGAAATGGAGCAGGACTCGAGCGACGACCTTGAAATTGAGCCGGAACCTGATGAGCTGATATTTGATCTGGATGATTCGGAAGATGGCCAAAAACCCAAAAATGGTTTAGGCGATTTTGACTTGGCGGACATAGAGAAGATGCTCGCGCAAGAGGCGGATGAAACCGAGGCGGCGCCTGCAGATAACCTTGATCTGTCCGATTTGGATCGTATGATGGAGACAACATCGAGCCCGGTTGAGACGCTGAAAGCCGGTGATGAACAGGAGGCCTTTAAGCTTGAGTCGGCGGATAGTGACGAACTGTTGCCTGCAGCCGAATCCGCTGAAGCCCTGGCCCCGGCTGTAGATGAGCTGGATTTCTCGGGTTTGGAAGCAATGATGGCGGAAGAAGCGTCCGCGCTGAAAGAGGACCTACAATTGGATGAAGAGACCGGGGAGTTGAGCCTGTCATTGGGAGACGATGCGGCTGACGGTATGTCGCAGGCTGCGGTTGCCTCGGAAGCATTGGATCTTTCGGAGCTTGATGGCCTGATGGCTGCCAAACCGAATGGACCCGTAACGGATACCGATATTGCCGACGAGGAGTTGTCTTTGGAAATGGAGCAACCGGCATCCAAGGTAGCAGCGGTGGCAGCGGCCGTTCCAGGTGAGCCTGAACTCGTATTTGAAGAAGAAGGCGAAGATGTTGGAACAGCGCAAATGCCGGCCAATGATGACTTGCCCATGGAAACCGAGGATCTGAATCTGGAGTTTGATGAAGATCAGTTGGATAATGCGGTTGTTGCTGAAGAGGAAAAGGCCGAAGACGACACCGCCGAGGCGGCGCCGGTGGCGGCTACCGACGCATTGGCGGCGGCTCAAAAACCGATTGTCGCGAAAAAGCGGAGCAATAAGCCGTTTATGATCATCTTGATGTTAATCCTTTTGGCCGGGGCTGCCGGGCTTGGATTTTTTTATTTGTCGGGCAAGGATATCAAGATACCTTTTCTTTCCGATTTGCAAAAGGCGGCGCCGGCTGATCCGGGGAACCTTCGGATTGCAACAACGGATGTGGACAGCCGCTTTATCGAGCAGAGCCAGATTGGCCGGCTTTTTGTGATTACGGGCAAAGTGCGAAATGATTACAGTGATGCCAGAAGCTTTATTCGGATAACCGGCCGGCTTTTTACGATAGGCAAGAAACCGGCGAATACGGAAACCGTTTTTTGCGGCAACATGATGAGTGATCTCGAGATTTCAACAGCGTCATTGGAGACGATAAAAAATCGGCTGGGGAATCGCACCGGCGACAGCAATGTCAATGTCAATATCAAGCCGGGCGAAGATCGGCCGTTTATGATCGTGTTTTCAAATCTGCCGGAAAAGCTTGAAGAGTTTACACTGGAGGTTGCCGGCTCCCAATCCGCAGTACCGATAACACAAAAATAAGTGGCTGATTTGGATTTCAACTTGACTTGCCCAATGGGAACTGTTAACAAAGCCCCCTGTTAAAAAATGGGGCTGATTAAGGCGATGTAGCTCAGTTGGTCAGAGCATGCGGCTCATATCCGCAGAGTCCGGGGTTCAAATCCCTGCATCGCCACCAAACAAATGATAACCCTCTGTGCAAGCAGGGGGTTTTTTTTATGCTTTACTGCTTTGTTTCTATCGGAATGGATAATTTTCTCAGTTTGTGCCAGGATTGAGAACCGAGAAGTTGGTCCTTGACCGCTCAATACGACCGGACCAAACCTGATGGCTTCGTATACCCCATCGATCGGGGGGTGATGGCCCCATATTATGAAATTTATGGTATTTCATACCCATTGGTTGCCATGGGTAAGGATTTGTTTTAAGATTACAAATTCGTTGATGGAATAAACTTCAAAGCATTCGGATCGGATTCGGATTGATGGGCATTCATACCGAAACCCGTGGATACGCGCATCCCCCGGCCATCGGATGGTGGTCGGCGCTGCTGCCGTTTTCGATTTTTCTGGCTGCTGCATCCCTGGTTCCGACAATGGCTTCGGGCGGCCGGATTGATCTTGCCCTGGACTGGATTCCCAGTTTGGGTGTGAGTCTGTCGCTGGCCATCGACGGCTTGAGCCTGCTGTTTGTCATGATTATCAGCCTGGTGGGCACAGCGGTCTATGTCTTTGCTGGTGAATATCTGGGAAGTCATCCGAAGCTCAAATGGTTTTATGTATTGATTTCCATTTTCATGCTCGCGATGCTGGGGCTCGTGTTGATGGACAATCTGCTGGCCATGTTTGTTTTCTGGGAACTGACGACCCTTTCTTCCTATCTGCTTATCGGATTTGAAAACGAAAGGCCCGAGGCCCGCTATAACGCCCGTCAGGCCCTGCTGGTAACGGGTGCGGGCGGATTGGCCCTGCTGGTGGGTATTTTGCTGCTGGGGCATATCGCCGGTAGCTACAGCATCGCGGATCTCATTCCGCAGGCCGACGTCATCCGTAGCCACCCGCTTTACCTGCCGGTGCTGGTTTTGATATTTGCCGGTGCATTTACTAAATCCGCTCAGTTTCCCTTTCACTTTTGGCTGCCCAACGCCATGGCGGCACCCACCCCGATCAGCGCCTTTCTGCATTCGGCCACCATGGTCAAGGCCGGCATCTATCTGCTGGCACGGCTGCATCCGGTGCTGGGCTGCACACCGGTCTGGATGCAGACACTGGTGACCATCGGGGGTATTACGGCGTTATGGGGTGCCATCCTGGCGATCGGGCAGGAGGATTTAAAGCGCATGCTGGCCTACACCACTGTTATGGCGCTGGGGATCATGACGATGTTCCTTGGCGGCCGAAGCACCCCGACCCTGACTGCGGCCGTCACTTTTCTGATGGTTCATGCCCTGTATAAATCTGCACTCTTTATGATTGTGGGAACTCTGGACTACCAGACCGGTACTCGGCTGCTGACCCAGATCGGGGGACTGTGGCGGACTATGCCGATCACCGCTGTTGCCACCGCTGCCGCGGCCCTTTCCATGGCCGGTTTCCCACTTTTTTTCGGCTTTATCGGCAAAGAAATCATGTACAAAGGTGCCTTGACCGAAGAGATGTTCCCACAGTTTGCCACCTTAGCGGCCCTTGTATCCAATGCCCTGATGACTTCGGTGACGGGTATTTTTTTCCTGCAGGTTTTTACCGGCCCTTTGAAGGCGCCTTCCGGGAGGCCGGCAGAGGCCGGGGTCGCGATGTGGATCGGTCCATTGGTTTTGGGATTTCTGGGTGTTATCTTCGGTCTATTCCCGGACTGGGTGGGCCGTCATATGGTGGAACCGGCTGTTCAGGCGTTTTATCCCAAAGCAGAGGATATTCACCTGAAAATTTTTTATGGCTTCAATGATCCGCTACTTCTCAGCGCCCTAACCCTGGCGCTGGGCGTTATCGGGTATGCCGGCCGGCAACGGCTGCGTAAAGCATCCGGACTTATCAAGCAGAACCAGCCAATCACAGGCTCTCAAATCTATGACCGTATGCTTTACATGACGTCGGCTCTGGCCGTCGTGCATACCCGCCTGGTGCAAAACGGCTCGCTCCAGCGGTATCTGAGTGTGATCCTCTTTTCGGTAGTGGCAGGAGTCGGTGCGACCCTTTTGACCAACGGCGTTGTGGTTCGATTGCCCTTGAACGTTGTGTTGGATGCAGCTGTTATTGAAATTCTGCTTTGCTTACTGATGTTTCTGGCCTTGATGGTCCTGCTTCTGGCCGGTTCAAGTTTGCTGGCTCTTTGCGCACTCGGCGTTATCGGGGCTGGATGCGCCATGATTTTTCTGTGGAACGGTGCTCCGGATGCGGCCCTGACCCAATTGCTGGTCGAAACGCTGACAATGATCATCGTCGCTAATGTTCTGCTTCGCCTGCCGGCCATGACCCCGCATCTGAGCAAACCCTCCCGGCTCCTTTTCAACGCGGGCATTGCCCTGGCTGCCGGAACTGTCGTGACCCTCCTGCTGCTGGCCTCTATCGCAGGGCACCTTGACCGCAGTATCACCTCCTATTATGAGACGTTAAGTGTCGTAAAGGCGAACGGCCGCAACATTGTCAATGTGATTCTGGTTGATTTCCGCAGCTTCGACACGATGGGGGAAATCATTGTGGTGGCTGTGGCCGGCATTGCCGGCGTGGCCCTGATCCGCCGGAGGCGTTCATGCGATCCATCATCCTGAGCACCGCAATCCGGTTGCTGGTCGCTCTTATTCTGGTTTTTGCCGTTTACCTGCTGTGGCGGGGACATCATCTGCCCGGCGGTGGTTTTGCGGCTGCGCTGGTGGCAGCCAGCGGCTTCGGGCTTTTTGCCATGGCCGAGGGGCCGAATTTGGTGTACCAGTCGCTGCGGATTGGCCCCCGGCAACTGGCCGCCGCGGGTCTGATTCTGGTTTCGACAACTGGAGTGCTGCCCATGCTCGTGGGGAAACCCTTTTTGACCGGCATCTGGTGGTCCCTGACCCCGGGGGTTTCGCTCGGAACGCCCCTGCTATTTGATATCGGGGTATTTCTGGTGGTTCTGGGTACAGTGCTTTCCCTGATTCTATCCCTGGAGGAAGCGTAAATGGAGTTAATGCTTCCAATTCTAGTGGGCGCCATGGTGGCCGTCAGCTTTTTTCTGATGCTCTGCCGTGACCTGATTCGATTCATTTTTGCCCTGATATTGGCCAGCAATGCCGTCAATCTGTTGATTCTGACGGCCGGACGAATTGGACACCTGGCCCCGCCGCTCATTACGGAAGGGCAAACCCTACCCTCCGGCCCCCTGGCCAACGCGCTGCCCCAGGCGCTGATTTTGACCGCGATTGTCATTGGATTTGCCCTGATATCCTTTATTTTCGTTCTTTTCTACCGGACTTATGCAACCCTTGGAACTGTGGACAGCGAGGCCATGCGGGTGGCTGAGCCTGTGGCATCCACAACAGATAAGGATTCAAAATCGCAGGAGATTTCGCAATGAGCGCCCTGCCGGCATCCGTTGTCATTGTTCCGTTGCTGTTTGCTGCTTTGGCCATGGGGATGCGGCTGCATCCCAGGCGTGCCCATGAACTGGCCGTGGCAGGAGCCGCACTGCACCTGATCCTGGGAGTGGCGCTTTTTGTCCAGGTTGCGCAAAACGGCATTCAGGTGGTTTGCATGGGGGCTTGGGACGCGCCTTTTGGTATCAGTCTGGCAGTGGATACCCTTGCCGCGGTCATGGTGGTTATAACCGGAATCATCGGACTTGCTTCGATCGTCTATGCAGGCAGCAGCATAGACGCCGATCTGGTGTCCAATGGGTTTTATGCGCTGCTGCATATTCTGCTGACAGGCATCACGGGCGCCTTTTTGACCGCCGATCTTTTCAATCTTTACGTCTGGTTCGAGGTCATGCTGATGAGTTCTTTCGGCCTTCTGGTCATGGGGCGGAAAAACATCCAGTTGGACGGCGGTGTCAAGTATGTGGCGATCAATATTTTTGCCACCTTGCTTTTCATTACCGCTCTGGGGCTGACCTACGGTATGACCGGAACCCTCAACATGGCGGACCTCCATTTAAAACTCGCCCATGTGGATCCTGTCGGCATGAGGACAGCGGTGGCCATGCTTTTTGTGGCGGCTTTCGGCATCAAAGCCGGCATTTTTCCGCTTTATTTCTGGCTTCCGGCTGCTTACCACACCTTGCCGCCGGCGGTGGCGGCCCTTTTTGCCGGGCTTCTGACCAAGGTTGGCGTGTATGCCTTGATGCGGTTGACGACCCTTGTCTTTGCCGTTGATTCGGCATTCATTTGCCGGGTTCTGCTGGTTCTGGCCCTGTTGACCATGACCAGCGGCGTTCTGGGCGCCGCAGCGCATAAAGATATTCGCCGCATTCTCTCGTTTCACATCATCAGTCAGGTGGGCTATATGGTGCTGGGGCTTGCCCTCTTCACGCCCATGGCCTTGGCAGGAGCGGTTTTTTACCTGATACACCACATCATTGTCAAGGCGTCCCTCTTTCTGGTAGGCGGCATGATATGGCACAGCGGCGCCAGTTTTGATCTGGATCATCTTGGAGGGCTTTATCACCGCAGGCCGCTGGTGGCTTTTCTCTTTTTTATTCCGGCCTTTTCCCTGGCGGGTTTTCCGCCGCTTTCCGGTTTTTGGGCCAAAATGATTTTGATTCGGGCAGGCATCGAGGTCGGCGCTGTCACTGCTGTGACCGTCGCCATTGTCGTTGGGCTTCTGACGGCTTATTCCATGACCAAAATCTGGGACAAGGCCTTTTGGAAACTTGCACCGAATCAGGCTGAAAAACAGGATCTGCCGCTAAACGGCCCATCGGCCTGGATGCTGGCGCCCGTGGCTGTGCTGGTACTATTGACTGTGGCCATCGGCTTTGGGGTTGAACCGGTTTACCGGCTGGCTTTAAAATCCGCCGAGTCTATGCTCCAACCCGATCTTTATATACAGGCTGTTCTGGGAAAGGGAGTGCCATGAACCTGTTGATCCTGAACACGATCCTGGCTATCGGGTTTTCCGCGGTATTGGGGGAATTTTCCTTGGGGGGCTTTGTGGCCGGCTTTGTCGTGGGATATCTTGCTCTGTGGGTTACCCGGTCTCTATATGGCCAGGAAGCTTATTTCAACCGGTTGTCTAAGGTGCTGCGCCTGATCGCTCATTTTTTGTGGCAACTCGTGGTTTCCAATTTGAGGGTGCTCTGGGATGTCATCACACCGTACCACACCAGCCGGCCGGGGATCATCGGCATTCCGCTGGATGCCCGAACGGATATGGAGATCACATTGGTGGCTAACCTGGTTTCTCTGACACCCGGCACATTGAGTCTGGATATTTCCGAGGACAGATCGATCCTTTATGTCCATGTCATGTTCATGGATGATATTGAAGTGGTGCGCGCTGAAATCAAGAACGGGATCGAGCGGCGCGTATTGGAGGTGTTTCGATGACAATGGACCAACTACTGCATCATGCCGCGCAGGTTACTCTGGTATTGCTGCTGGTGGGGATTTTTCTGGCCGGAATCCGGCTTGTGAGAGGCCCGGACCCGGCTGACCGGATCATGGCGCTCGACCTTATTTCTGTTCTGATTGTCGGCTTTCTGGCAGCCTTGTCGGTATACACCCGCAGATCGGCGGTGCTGGACGTGGCCATCGCCTATGCGCTCGTTGCCTTTCTGGGAACAGTGGCACTGGCTCGTTGGCTTGAGCGCCGGGCCGCGAAACGGCCGGGTATGCGGGAGGAACCATGAACGATGCCATTGCCGCTGTGATGATATTGACCGGTGCCCTGTTTTCTCTGGTGGCGGCGGTGGGAGTGCTTCGCCTGCCAGACATCCTGCTCCGGATGCATGCCGGCACCAAGGCCGGTACCATGGGTGCCGGGCTCATTCTGTTGGGAGTGGCTTTTTACGACATGGAAACCGGCGTAACCCTGAGGGCCTTGGCAGCTATCTGTTTTCTGCTGCTCACCGCGCCCGTTTCCGCGCACCTCATCGGCCGGGCCGCTTACCGATCCGGTATTCGCATCTGGGATCGAACGCGCATTGATGAACTGGGCGAATACTGCCGGCTTACCAGACATTGCAATTTACATGAATTTGAACCGGATCCGGACGCCGAGGGATGATCCTCCGAAACCCAAGCCCGAGTTCATTTCCATGCTCTCATTTCCAGATGCTCAATTGTTGAATTATTCCAAACTGGGGGTTATTCTGGGTTCCTTGCTCTCGGCGGCAACCGGATTGATGCTGTTAATCATTATTATTCGTAATCAAAAAACGCGACCGGCTGCCAACTGACACACCGCCCGGACGGCTTCTTCCATTTTAACTCGGTTCATGTTGAAAACCATATGATACAGATCGGGTTGATCGTAATCGGTTTTATCGAAATACCGGTACAGGTTAAGTCGCCGTTTGGTCTGTTTTTCCACAATGAACAACGCCTGTTTGCGCGGAATGTCATAGTGCTTTTCCATGAAATCGACACGGTGTTCAAGATCGGCAATCAGTAGAAAATGGTAGGTGTTCGGGCGATCCCCAAGAATATATTGACTCCCGCGGCCGATGATCACGACGTTATCCTGCGCGGCGATTTGGGGAATTACCTGATGCAGGAGCGAAATGTAGAGGTGGCCATCAATATAGCCCGGTTTTTTTTCCATCGCCACCTCCGTATATCCTTTTCGAAAAGGCCCCAGTTTTTTGGCCAGACGCGCCAGAAAACCTTCGCTGCCGGTCTCTTTAGCGATTGCTTCCACCCAGTCGGCGGAGACATTGGCTTTCATGGCGATCGCTTCCACAATTTGCTCGTCGATCAGGTCGTATTCCAGTTTGTCTGCCACCTGTTTTCCCAGCGTTCTTCCTCCCGCACCAAATTGCCTGGCAATTGTAATAACAGCCATATTTACCCCCCTTTGTGACATTGTATCGCGGTGCATGGCGTGCTGACCATTTAACATTCCTTATTCTCGATATCCCGTTGTTTCAAGAGGTTTATCGAACCCATTTATTAAGGGCAAGATTATAATCCAGCGCATGCGCAAGATAAATGGTATGGTGAAACAAGGCAATTCCCTTTAGGCATCCATGTCGGGATAGCCGGATTCTGTTCTGCGGTATATCCTTTCCTGTTCATCCAAAATTTCCCGAAGGATTCGAATGTCCGTCATCGGATTCATAATGACGACCCGCAACACCACCCTTTCATCCGCCCAGGGTTCAACCCCTTTAAGCGAGGTTCTCGATACAAAACTTTTTCCCGCTTCCCGCTGGTGGCGTTGTACATCGCGGTTGATGTTGTTGAGAATGTCATAAATCCGTTTTTTCCCCGCCTTGTTTTGATCGGCAAAGGCTTGTTTGAGCTTGGCGGGATAGAGCCGATAGGTGAGAATATTGAGCGTTGGTGGAGTCGTCAGTTCAAAATCCGCCCGCCGTTCGATCTCGTCCGCGAATTCCCGTGCGGTTCGAATGCCGTGATCAATCAAAAGGGCATATCCGTTGGTTCCCATAATTTTAAGGGCGCTGTCGAGAATCAGGGAATTGGCCTCTCTTGAGCCGGAGAGGGATTTAATGCCTAAATCGACTGAGCCGGGACGGTTGATATAGCGGGCATGATAAGCGATGGCATCCAGCGCCTGAGGGTCCTTGAAATAAACCATTCCGCAACTCATGGGCATATAAAATTGTTTGTGCCCGTCGATGGTGACTGAATCGCCCAATTCGATGCCCTTCAGCAGGTGGCGGTATTTATCGGACATGAGCGTGGGCCCGCCCCATGCCGCGTCGATATGAAAATGAACACCGTAGGTGCGGCTTATCTCACTGAGCGCTTCGAGGGGGTCGATCGTGCCGGTTTCCGTGGCCCCCGCAATGCCGATGATAGCCAAGATTCGAGTCTTCCCTTCATTTTTAAGTTGACGAATCTTTTTTTGAAGGCATTGAAGGTCGAGGTGGTGATTTTGATCCACGTCAATGGCGATTACATTTTCGTTGCCGATGCCCAGAATACCGCCGGCTTTTCTCAGGGAATAATGCCCCAGCCGGGAAACAAGGATAACGCATCGGTCCAGGTCATAGGCACTGTAAGCGGCTGCCACACCTTGTTTTTCGATGCCGTCAAACCCGGGCTTGGGCCCAAAAAGACGATTTCGGGCGACCCAGAGAGCGGTAATATTGGCGATGGTGCCGTCTTCTGTGAAACAACCCAACGCGGATTCCGTTTTTTGGACATGCTCGGCATAAAAAGCCTCCTCCCGATTAAATACCAACCGATGGATTTTGGCAAGAATCTGCTTTTCCAGAATGGAGACGACTTTTGAAGTTTCCAGTTTAACGACATTTTGATTCAGTGCCGCCGTGATGGACTTTAAATGTACCATAAAAAAAGGGATGGCGGCTGTCATGTGGCCGACAAAATAAGGAGAGGCCACATTGACGGCGTGAGGTGCGATATCCTGGACCAAATCGGTAATGACTTCGGCAAGTTTTTTTTCCGGGGTTTTGGGAAGACGCGTTTCTGAAAATTGTTCGGAGAGATCTTTCAGGGATTTTTCTTCGGTAATTCCAACGTGTGCTTTGAGAAAATCGTTCAGGCCGAAAAGAATTTGTTCCATATATTTGAGGAGGGTATTTTTTGCTTCTTCATTTTCAGGCCTGAGGAAAGTGCGTTCCAGCGCCTGCCAATCGGCGACGAGTGTTTTTGAGACAAGGGGACCCATTTTGTCGTTCATTTGAAGCCTTTGCGGTATTGCCGTCCGGCGGCCTTCGAATCGTTGCGGCCCCGGCGCTTTTGTGTTACTTAATAACACTGTTAACGGTTGAAGGTGGTGTTAAATCCTTCTGAAGGGGCTTGTGTTGACCATAAGCCCGTTGGAAGGTCTTTAAGGCCACGTATGGTGACAATTAGAGCATATTACCATGCTTGAATAAATTATCAAGGACTTGGGTTGTCATATCGTCTAAGCGGAATGCTGAAGAAGGGGTAGGGAACATGATAACGAAAAATCCATATATTGTAACGGCGCTTATTTTTGTGGTCATTCTGTTCATAGGGCGTAGGTTTTTGCATTGGGGGGAGACCTCGAGCGCCTTTCTCCTCCTGTTTTTTTTCCTGGCGGTTATCGGTGTTCGGCTGGATGACATCGTGAAGAAAATAAGCGCCACAAACGATCGGTTGGACCGGTTGTTGAAGATTCAAAACGGGTGCGCATTCGTATCCGACCGCTGCGGGGAACCGAATACGGACGCCCCATCGGACGATGTATCCCCAGTGTTGTCAAAAGAAGATAGTTCGCCCTAACCCTAACAAAAATCTTCCCTCCCCCGCTTTTTTTATCCATAACAGTGCCATCTGGTTTTATAATCCATTATGTTTTCGCCTTCGGACTTCAGGCGTCGCAGGTAGCTGTAAATATTAAGATCATTGTAAATTCGGGTATCCACGAGTGATTGTTTTTTTCCCCAAAGGCGAAATTCATAAACGCGCCGGCCGTCCGGAAAAAAAATGGAGAATTCCGAACGGAGAGCGATCGGTTGTGTGGTTGGAAAGAGTTCCTTCTGAGAAGCGGATAGACGGTATCGCTCCGCCGAGAGATAGTATACCATATCTTTTGTCTGAAAAACTTCTATATTCAATATATTGTGGCGGTACTTTTTTCTTCTGCCCTTTTTGAGTTTGCAGTGTGTCTTGATTTACTATTATGGAGTCAGTCTTTCGCGGAAGACAAGACTGTAAGACTTCATAGGAGACAGGTTTTTTTATGTATCTTCAATAGATTTTGTTGACATTAAGAAATGTGCACATATAATGTAAGAAATCGTTTTGTGGACCAATTAACTACATGGAGGAATGAATAATGAAGAGTTTCAAAAAACAGTTAACCGACATCGCAGCAGCATTGTTAAAGCTGGCAAAGCAGGTAGAGGCCTTGTCCGGCGATGCTGAACCGGCTAAACCGGTACAACCGGCAAAAAAGGCGGTGGTTAAAAAAGCGGCGGCTACGCCGAAAAAGCAGGTTGCTCCGGGAAAAGAGAAGATTGCCAAGGCCAAGGAAAAACCGGCGGGCAAACCCGAAACCGTTCTGGAACAGGTTCTTGATGTGATCAGCAAAAGCCGTAAGGGTGCCAGCATCGACAAGTTGAAGGAGAAGACAGGTCTTCAACCCCGGCAACTCAGCAATGCGCTTTATAAATTGACAAAAAAGGGTTCGGTTGAAGCGCGTGCCAGGGGCATTTATTTTAAGAAAAAATAACGCGCTTGATTTTCTTAGCCTCGATGCGGTGTTATTCCGGGAGTCAGTATTCAGTTTGTCAGCCGGCCGAGGGCCGGCGGTTTTGGCTTTTCGCTAAAGAGGATGAAATTTCTCCCCTTATCGAAAAACAACGACCGTTCCGTCTTGGCGGCTGACGGCTGGGTACCGGTCAAGGCGGCGCCCGCAATTTGACAGCCTTTCCTTTGATTCCGGCCGTTTTTCATTGCTGACTTATCGACTTTTCCCTTCTCTCCGTCTTAATATTTCAACATTCGGTGTTCACCTGTCGGCAAGTCCAGGGGGCACCCCATGCCACAGCGTTAATCTGCGTTTTCAGCATTGCTTCCCGAGAGGCCTGTCTTATATTTACAAATAACGCTTATATGCCTATAACCGATAACTCGAAAGCGAAAACCGGGCGGCAAGGCATTCTCCGTCGGACCGGATATGGAAAAGAGAGATTACGTATGATGATGACGGCGTTTTTTTCGAAGAAAACAGGGTATAGAACGATATGGCTTATCTTTATTGGTGCGGCGGCACTCGTTCTGTCGGCGGGCGGTTGGCTTGCCGCCGACGCGAAGGCGCCTCCTGCGTGGCCGCACGAGAATAGCGATCTTACAGCGGACCCGGCCGTTACCTATGCGCGATTACCGAACGGGTTCGGCTATGTGCTGATGAAAAACCGGGAGCCGATAGATCGTGTCAGTATGCATCTGGTCGTGCGGGTCGGTTCACTTCACGAGTCGGATGCGCAACAGGGGGTCGCGCATTATCTGGAACATATGCAATTTAACGGTTCCACCCACTTTAACCCCGGCGAACTCGTCAAATATTTTCAGACGATCGGCATGCAATTCGGACCGGATGCCAATGCGCATACCGGATTCGATGAAACGGTGTATGATGTGGTGTTGCCGGTCGGCGATTCGAAGCATCTGGCCGAAGGCTTGCGGGTGTTAAGAGATTATGCGGACGGGGCATTGCTGTTGACCGAGGAGATCGATCGGGAGCGCGGTATTATTCTGGCAGAGAAGCGAAGCCGGGATTCGGCGGATTACCGGACCTTTGTCAAGGTGCTCGGGTTTGAATTTCCGGAAACACGTTTGCCTGATCGTCTTCCGATCGGTAAGGAATCGGTGATTAAAACCGTTGATCAAAACCTGTTAAGGTCTTTTTATGACGGATGGTATCGGCCCGAAAAAATGTTTCTTGTCATGGTGGGAGATTTTGATAAGCCGACGGCGGTTAATTTTATTCGGGCGCGATTTTCGGATCTTAAGGCTCGGGCGTCCGAACTGCCTGATCCGGATATCGGGGTGATTCGGCATCAGGGAGAGAAGGCTTTTTATCATCACGAGGTCGAAGCCGGGAATACCTCCGTCAGCATTGAAGTGATTCGGAAAGTCGAGAAAACCCCCGATACATTGGCATTTCAAAAAGAGGAGTACGCCGGAAAGATAGCGAATCAGGTCATTCAAAACCGATTATCTGAACTGGTCCGAACCCCGGGGACGCCGTTTACATCGGCCCGCATTCATTCGGGGCGGTTTATGGGGGAAGTTGAATCCGCGGAGATATCTGCGACCTGTGCGCCCGAAAATTGGGAGGCCTCGCTATCAAAGATTGAACAGGTGCTTCGAGCCGCGATAGAACACGGGTTTACCGTATCCGAGGTGGCACGGGTGAAGAAGGATTTTCTGGCCAACTTGAATAATGCGGTCAAGCAGGCCGCAACGCGTCAAAGCCGGGTTTTGGCCCAGAAAATCATTCAGGCTGCGACCGACGATCGGGTGTTCATGTCTCCGCAACAGGCACAACAGTTGTTTGTGCCTTATATCGAGTCCCTGGGGCCGGGTGCGGTTCATGCCGCTTTGAAGCGAATTTGGGCGCCCGGGCACCGGCTCTTTATTGTCACCGGAAATGCGGTGATAGATGCGAAGAGTCGATCGCCCGAGGAAGAAATTCTTTCAGTGGTTCAAAAAAGCAAGGGCGTGCCGGTTATAAAACCCGCGGAGGCCGCTCAAATACAGTTCCCGTATCTTAAGGCGCCTTTGGATACCGGAGAAATTGTCAAACAAGAAAAAATTTCGGATTTGGGAATACTTCAAATTGAATTTGAAAATGCGGTCCGCCTCAACGTAATGAAAACAGACTTTGAGGCCGGTAAAATACGTATGGATTTGGTTTTTGGCGAGGGGAGATCCTGTGAGCCGAAGGAGAAGTCGGGCTTGTCGATCCTTGCAGAAGAAGTTATGAATGAAAGCGGACTCGGGGCCATGGATAGAGAGTCGCTTGAACGGGCGCTGGCCGGTAAGGACATTCGGTTAAGCTTTAATATCAGGGAAGATCATTTCTCTTTTACGGGAGAGGCGCCGTCGCAAGACCTGCCATTGTTGATACAGCTGGCATATGCGCACATTTTGGATCCTGCGTTTCGGCCTGAGGCCTATGCGCTCGTCATGGCGCGGTTCGGGCAGATGTATCAAGCCTTGCAAAAAGACATCGACGGGGCCATGCAGCTGGCGGGGCAGCGATTTCTTGCTGGTGATGACAGCCGTTTCGGGTTGCCTTCCAGAAAGAATTTTGAAGCCCTCTCGTTGGCGGATGTACAGGCCTGGATTGAAAAGCCGTTGCGTGAAGCGCCTATTGAAATTTCACTGGTGGGGGATTTCGATGAACAAAAGGCTATGGAGTTGGCGGGCCGTTTTTTCGGTTTATTGGAAAGGCGCCCCGCGCCAGGCCCGGCCCGACCGCGCGATATACCGCGATTTCCCGAAGGCGAATCGTTAACGATACCGGTATCGACCGAGATTCAGAAGGGATTGATCGTTATTGCGTATTCGACCACCGATTTTTGGGATATTCAACGTACGCGACGTCTTTCCGTCCTGGGTGAAATTTTTTCGGAAAAGCTTCGGGAACACATTCGCGAAAAGTTGGGCGTATCTTATTCTCCTTACGCGTATAACCGGCCCAGCAGAGCCTACCCGGGATACGGGCTGTTTCAGGCGGTTAGTTATATTGAGCCGAAGATGGCCCAACAGGTGGCGGATGAAGTAAAGAAAATCGGAGAACAAATCGCCGGGGGCGGCGTGACGGCGGATGAGTTGTCCAGGGCTCTTGAACCGATCATTACCAGTATCAAAGAAATGCGCCGAACCAATGCCTATTGGTTGCGCAACGTATTGGTCGGGTCCGCCGGGCATCCCGAACAGATTGCCTGGAGTCGATCCATTCTGTCGGATTATGCCGCCATTACTGCCGAGGACATCATAACGCTGGCAAAAAGGTATTTGATACCTGAAAAAGCGGCGCAAATTGTGGTGCATCCCCTGAAAAGCGATGGAAAAACAGATTGATTCCGGGATGGTGCCTTAAGCGCTTTTCTCCTGTTGCCTCGGGTATGCGGATCTGATAGTGACTGGGGGCTGAGTTTTTTGCCGGGAAAGGATAATGAATGAACAAACAGGGTGCATCCCTTGGATTTGCGGATACCATTTGGAATTTTTTCGCATCGGTGCGATTAACCGTTGTCGTATTGCTGACGCTGGCGGTGACATCAATTATCGGGACGCTGATCCCGCAGAATGCGGAACCAGCGGGTTATATACAAAAATACGGCGTTGAGGCTTACAGGATTTTTTCAATTCTGAATCTGACGGATATGTACCATTCCGGCTGGTTTCGGTTTTTTATGGCCATGCTGACGATGAACATAGTGGTTTGTTCACTGGACCGCCTTTCCGCCACGCTCAAAATCGTATTTGTGAAAAACCCAAAATTTCAGATTGAGCGGTTTCGGGGCTTGGATGATAATTCGGGCCGTTTGTCATCGAAAACGCCCGCGGAACTCATCAGTCTTTACAGCGATCGGGTATCCGGCTGGTTCGGTTATTGGCGGACTGAAGAAACGGATCGCGGGGTTGCCATCTTCGCGGAAAAAGGAAGATGGTGTCGGTTGGGGTTTTATCTGGTTCACATGAGTATCGTTTTGTTATTGCTCGGCGGGTTGATCGGTTCCATTTTCGGCTTTGACGGAAACGTGAACATTCCCGAAGGCGAATCCGTGGGTGAGATTCATCAGAGTAATTCACAAGTACCGATTGCGCTTGATTTTAGAATTCAGTGTGATGATTTTTCCGTCAGCTTTTATGAAACCGGCCAACCCAAAGAATACAAATCCCGATTGACCCTCCTTGAAGGCGGCAATCCCGTATTGACGCGGGAAATTGTCGTCAATCAACCCCTTCGGTATAAAGGGATCAACATTTTTCAATCCAGTTATGGTCAGATGCCTTCGGTACAGGGGCGATTGGATCCGGAAAAAATTCTTTTGAATTTTGAAGACCTTGAAACAAAATCGAGGTTTTCGGTTACGGCCGCCGTCGGCAAATCGGTTCAATTGCCGGAGAATCGGGGGGCGTTTCTGATTAAACAGATTGAGGATGCCAAGGTGTTTAGAGGAATGAATCTAGGGCATACCGTCGTGGGGGAACTTTCCTTGAGCGGCCAGGCCCCGAAGGAAATACTATTGCCGACCCAGTTCCCGAAATTTGACAAGATGCGCCAGGGCCGAATGATCATTACGCTAAAAGAGACAGAACCTCGTTATTACACGGGATTGCAGGTAACCAGTGATCCGGGCGTCTGGCTGGTTTATGTCGGGTTTATGATGTTGATTTTAGGCTGCTTGGTAACGTTTTTTATGTCGCATCAGCGTCTATGCATTGAAGTGATGCCGAGCGGTCAGGGCAGCCGCGTAATCGTCACCGGCATGGCGAACAAAAATAAACTGGGCATGCAACATAAAGTGAAGCGAATTGCCGCCCAACTTGCCCGGCTGGATGCGTAACCGGCCTTAAGGGGCTTTTGATGGCCCGGTCTTGCATGGGGCGTGGCAAAAACTATTCGAGAACAACCCTATTAATAAGGATCATGTATGAACAGTTCTTTTCTGTTATCCGTGACAACATTTATATACGGCCTTGCAGCTTTTGAATATCTCGTTTTCTTTGTATTTAATAAAAAAGGGATCGGCCGTTTCGCGTCATGGACGGCCTTGATCGGCGTGTTTGGCAATCTGGCAGGTTTTATTCTCAGATGGGTGGAGTCCTATCGGTTGGGTATCGGGCACGCGCCGCTTTCCAATTTGTATGAGTCCCTTGTCTTTTTCGCATTGACGGTGGTGGTGGTCTCGCTGGTGGTGGAATATCGTCAGCGAAATCCAATGCTCGGTCTTTTCGCCACGCCGTTTGCTTTTCTGGCGATGGCTTATGCGTCTCTTTCGCCGGCGATCAATGATCGGATACAACCGTTGATTCCCGCATTGAAGAGCAATTGGCTGATCGCCCATGTTGTAACCTGCTTTATCGGTTATGCCGCGTTCGCTGTCGCTTGCGGTATCGGACTGATGTATCTTATCAAACGCCGTGATTCCGATAACGCAAGTTCGCTCCTGTCACTTTTTCCTCCGTTGGCGGCGTTGGATGAATTGATACTTCAGCTTGTGAAGTTCGGCTTCTTGTTTCTGACCGTCGGCATCATTACCGGCGCGGTCTGGGCCAACTCGGCATGGGGACGGTATTGGGGATGGGATCCGAAAGAAACCTGGTCCTTGATTACCTGGCTTATTTACGCCACGATGCTTCATTTCCGTGTTTTTTTAAGCTGGCGCGGAAAAATATTCGCCATCTTTTGCATTATCGGGTTTCTGGCAGTGCTCTTCACGTATTTTGGTGTTAATTATCTTCCGGGGCTTCACAGTTACGGTGTCATCGGGTAAATCGTGTTATTTTCCGGCGCGTACAGCGTTCATTTAACTTGACAAACATTCTATCCAACGATACAAAATCCCCTTGATTTTTGTTTTTCGCGCTTTGGCGTTATAGCAAAGCGCGGGGATGCAAATTCGGTTTGAGGTTCGAGATCCACGGGAATATTAAATTATCTGAACGGAGTTTCCATGAGTACCTTAGATGACAAGGCAGGTGCGGGTTCTAAAGAAGCGGTTGACGACCAGGTTTCCGCGACCGCTGCGCACGAGTCAAAAAAGCCGGGTAATGGCCCGGCGGGGCCCATCATTCTCTTTTTTATTATTGGCCTGGCTGCGAGTTTGGCCATTGGCTGGGGGCTTTTTCCAAAGCTTCTTTATTCCCAGAAAAGGCAACCTGTTGATTTTAACCACAAGCTGCATGTCGGTGAAGTCGAAAACGGCTGCGCGAGCTGCCATTATTTTCGTGAAGATGGTAGTTTTTCCGGAATTCCCGGACTCAAGGACTGTATCGCGTGTCATGATGAGCAGCAGGGCGAGTCGGAAGACGAAGCGCTGTTCGTTTCCGAATATGTCCGGAAAGGCCGAGAAGTCGAATGGTTGCCGTACGCCAGACAACCCGACTGTGTGTTTTTTACCCATGCGGCTCATGTCAAAATGGGGCAGTTGTCCTGTGAAACCTGCCATGGGCATATCGGCGAATCCGAGAGCTCCCGGATTTACGAAGAAAACCGGATTAGTGGATACAGCCGGGATATCTGGGGGAAAAGCATTTCCGGATTCGGGAAAAATACCTGGGATCGGATGAAGATGGATGATTGCGCCGCCTGTCATGAACGCATGACCGGGCGCAGGACGAGTGTTCAGACACAATTTGACGCTTGCTTTGTGTGCCATAAGTAGCCGATTTCCGGCATATTGAACGGTATTTCGAACCCCCGGTAAGTACAACCAGTCGAACGGGTTTTTTCAGGTTTAAGGGGTAGCACCTATGAAAATAGACAGAAGAAGCTTTTTATCACTTGGTATCGGCGCGGCGGCCGGGACGGCGTTAACCCCGCTGCCATGGAAACTCATGGACGACGTGTCCATCTGGAGTCAGAATTGGCCATGGACGCCCGTTCCCGAAGACGGCGAGGTGACTTACGCTCATTCGACCTGCTCCCTTTGCCCCGGTGGATGCGGTATCAGCGTTCGAAAAGTGAAGGATCGTGCGGTAAAGATTGAAGGAATGGCAGGCCATCCGGTCAATAAAGGCGGCATTTGCATGCTGGGCCTTGCTGGGCTTCAACTTCTTTATGGACCCACTCGAGTTTCCGCGCCGCTCAAACGAATCGGGAAAAGGGGAGAAGGCAAATGGCAAAAAATTTCCTGGAGAGAGGCGATCGCTGAAGTTGTTAATCACCTCAGCCAGTTACGGGAAAAAGGAGAGGCGCACACGGTGGCCGGCATAATGGACCGGAATCGGGGCACGGTGCCGCAGCTTTTTGAACGCTTGCTGACGGCCTATGGTTCTCCTAATTTTTTCAGAATGCCATCGGTTCAGGATACCCACGAGCTGGTTCTGCATCTGATGCACGGCGTTCAGGCATTGGCGGGCTATGATGTGGAAAACGCCGATCTGATTGTCAGCTTCGGCAGCGGCATAATTGACGGCTGGGGTTCACCGGTGCGCATGTTTCGTGCCAACAGCGGCTGGAAGGCTTCCGGTGTGAAAGTAATTCAGGTTGAACCCTGTTTGTCCAATACGGCGGCCAAGGCGGATATCTGGGTGCCGATCAATCCGGGGACCGAAGCGGCGCTGGCGCTGGGGATCGCCCATGTGATCATTCGGGAGAATCGTGCCAGCGAGTTTGTAGCCCAATATGGTTTTGGTTTTCTCGACTGGACGGATGAGAACGGAAAGTCAATAAATGGATTTAAAACGCTTGTTATGGCGGAATATTCCCCCGAGAAAGTTGCCGAAATAACAGGTGTTGACGCGAATCGCATCATTGAGCTGGCCCAGGCGGTGATGAAAGCCAAAAGGCCATTGGCCTTAGGTGGGCGCGGCCAGGGCTGGACGCCCGGCAGCACCCGGGAGTTGATGGCGATTCACGCGCTTAATGCACTTGTCGGCAATATTAATCAGCCGGGCGGCGTTTGGGCAATTCCCGAGCCCGATTATATTCGATGGCCGGACCCCGAAATGGATCAGGTGGCGGCTAACGGCATTCAAAAAGGTCGCCTGGACGGCGCCGGTGGTCAAAATAACCCGTATTCACGCTATTTGCTAAACCGGCTGGCGCAAGCCGTTACAGACGCCAAGCCCTATCCGGTCAATGCCCTTTTCGTGGCCGAGGCAAATCCCTGCTACAGTTTGCCGGATGTCAAGGCCGTTCAGGCCGCATTTGACAAAATTCCTTTTGTGGTCAGCTTTTCCTCTTACATGGACGAGACGGCCATGAACGCAGACCTTATTCTTCCAAACCACGTTTTCCTTGAGCGCTACGAAGATATTCCGGCACCGGCAGTGATGCACCAACCGATCATCGGGCTGGCTCGTCCGGTGGTTTCTCCGCAGCGCAATACCCGGCATTTAGGGGATGTGGTCATCGAGATTGCCAAAGGGCTCGGCGGTAGTGTCGCGTCGGCCTTTCCCTGGACCGACTACATGGCCTGTATGAAGGAAGCCCTCGGCGGCAAATGGGAGCGGATGGCCGAAGACGGCTTCTGGATCAATAAAGGCTATACTCCCCCTGAATGGGAAAAAGCCTTTGATACCCCCTCAAAGAAGTTCGAATTCAGCGCTACGGCCTTGCTGAACGTTTCGGACGCTTATCCGAATGCGGTATATCAACCGGTTACGCTTGAAGGAGATAAATCCTTTTTCCCTCTGGTGATGATTTTTTACGACTCAATGCGCCTCTCCAGCGGTTATGTCGGATCTCCGCCTTTTTTAATCAAGACGGTTCCCGATACGGTCATCAAAGGGGCGGACGGATTTGTTGAAATCAACCCGGAGACAGCCCGAAAACAGTCCTTGGCCGAAGGCGATGCGGCTGTCTTACAAACCCCCAAAGCGAAAATAAGGGTGCGGGTACACCTGAACGACGGAATTCGTCCCGGTGTGCTGGCCATGGCTCGGGGCCTTGGGCATACAGCCTATGATGAATATTTGAAAAATAAAGGCGTCAACGTTAACGCGCTTAAAGGGGTGATAGAGGATCCGATTTCCGGTCTGGATGCTGCCTGGGGAATTCGAGCGAAATTGGTCAAAGCCTAACTGACGGATGCAATGAGGTTCTGATGAAACAAGGACACCAAAAAACCAAGAAATACGGAATGGTCATTGACCTGGACAAATGCACCGGGTGCGGCGCCTGCATGGTGGCGTGCATGACGGAAAACAATGTACCGTTTAAACCCGATGAATCGGACAAGCTTCTCAGTATTACCTGGATGCGCGTCTATCAATTAACCAATGGAAAGCCCTATCCTGATACGGAAATTTGCTATCTGCCCCGCCCCTGCATGCACTGCAGCGGAAAGGGAGACCACGGTCATTCCCCGTGCGTATCGGTTTGTCCGGCCACGGCAACGGACTATAGCAGCGAAACCGGCATCGTTAGCCAGATCTACACCCGATGTTTCGGGTGCCGGTACTGTATGGCCGCCTGTCCTTACCATGCCCGGTATTTTAACTGGTGGGATCCGGTCTGGCCCAAGGGCATGGAAACCTATTTAAGCCCCAACGTATCGCCCCGCATGCGTGGTGTGGTTGAAAAATGCAGCTTTTGTTTTCATCGATACCAAAAGGCTATGGACAAGGCCTACCTGGAAGGCCGGCGTTCTCTAAGGGAAGAGGAATACCAGACATCATGCACGCAGGCATGCCCTGCCGGCGCGATTACCTTCGGAGATCTGAACAATCCGGACCATACGGTGTATAAACTGGTCAAGCCCGATCCCGCTCACGGCGGCAGGCCACGCAATCCCAAAGCGTTCCGGATTTTGGAACGCTTGGGCACCAACCCCAAGGTGTATTATTTATCGGAGCGCGAATGGGTCCGAAAGAGCGGGGATAACGATATGAAAAACAATGCGAAGGCGACTGCGCACCCTTCATGAAAAGTCCGGGTCGACAGACGTACGCATAGGTTTTAGATAATTACCGGAAACTGAAAGACGTTGAGGAGCACATCCATGATCGATTCTGCATTAATACCCGAAGGCGTAAAACGCTGCCCCTTCTGGCAGTTTCTGCTCGCACTGGCGGTGACGGGTGCAGTGCTGCTGTGGGGCGTTTATGCCATGCTGCTCTGCTGGTTCAAGGGGTTGAATATAACCGGCATGAATGATTACTACGGGTTCGCCCTGTGGATATGGGCGGATTTGGCGGTGATCGCACTGGGCGGCGGCGCCTTTTTTACGGGCTTGCTGAAATACGTGATCGGCAAAGACGAGCTGAAAAACCTTATTAACTACGCGGTGCTGATCGGGTTCATCTGTTATAGCTCCGCGCTTCTGATTCTGGCCATTGATGTCGGGCAGCCGCTTCGAAATTGGTTTATTTTCTGGCATGCCAATGTTCATTCCATGTTGACGGAAGTGGCGTTTTGTTTATCATGCTATTTTGGCGTGCTGTGCGTGGAATACCTGCCATTGGTGCTTGAAAACCGCCAGGCGGACCGCATTCCCTTCTTTCATAACCTGACGCACAATCTCCATGAAATTATGGCAGTGTTCGCTGCCACCGGCGCGTTTTTGTCTTTTTTCCACCAAGGCTCTCTGGGCGGCGTTGCCGGCGTCCTGTTCGGTCGACCTTTCGGGTACCGTGAACACATTCTGATTTGGCCGTTCACCTTTTTTCTGTTTACCTGGTCCGCGGCGGCCTGTGGGCCTTGTTTTACGATATTTATTACGCGGTTGACCGAAAAGATCACCGGCAAGCGGTTGGTTAAACCGGAGGTGATTCATCTGCTGGCCAAGATAGCGGGGTGGATGCTTACCACTTATATCATCGCAAAAATTTGTGATACCCTGTACTGGGCGTTTTCGACCGCACCGGCTATGGGATTCACCCTGTCGCATTTTTATACCAATAACAGCTTATACGGGTACTGGATCTTATTTGCGGAAATCGTTGTGTGCGGAATTGTTCCGGCTGTCGTTCTGATTACGCGCGGCTTGCGCGAACGGCCGGGCCTTTTGTTTGCGGCCGTTACGCTCGCTTC
The DNA here is from genome assembly GCA_034003325.1 of Desulfobacterales bacterium. Taxonomy (NCBI): domain Bacteria; kingdom Pseudomonadati; phylum Thermodesulfobacteriota; class Desulfobacteria; order Desulfobacterales; species Desulfobacterales bacterium. The sequence goes on along the minus strand of JAVEYW010000008.1, from coordinate 121,606 downwards.
CATCGGCGTGTGCCTGAACCGATGGGTGATGGTGCTGCAGGTGCTGGCCCCACCGGTTATGCCGTTTGATCAATGGGCCTTATATATGCCGACCTGGCCGGAAGTCGCCACAACGATTCTTCCGGTGGCCTACGGGGTGATTATGGTGTTGATTTCCTATCGGTATTTGCCGATTTTTCCGCAGGAAAAGGAACTGAACCCGGTTGAATCCTAAAAGCCGGTTGAAGGAGGTTTAAACGATGTTACCCTTTTCATTTGAATGGATCTGGGATGTGGGTCATATGGTGTTTCACGGCGGCTTGTGGTATGCGCTTTCCATTATCGGGATCGGGTTGACCTATTGTATCGTCAAAGCGGCCATTGATTCGGCCAAGGCCGGGGGCGGCGGTCACCATCACCACTGAGAGCGGCGTCTATGATGGTGTTCAAACAGGCGCGGACAGATGCGCTTCCCATGCGGGCTATGGGGAGCGCTTTTTATTTAAGGAACTGGTTTTTTACCCAATATTGGGGGCGCGGTCATTTCAATGGATAAAATTGTCATTAAAGGCGGTCGCCGCTTGCAGGGAGAGGTGGTTATCGGCGGCGCAAAGAACGCCGCCTTACCGATTCTTGCTTCCTCGCTGCTGGTGGATGGGTGGAATTCCTATACCAACGTGCCGGCGCTTCGGGATATCGACAGCATCAAGCAGCTTTTGGAAAAACTCGGCGCCAAAACTCAAACCGACGGCGATACGGTTCGTATCAACGCCGGCGGGTTGTGCTGCCATGAAGCGGCGTATGAACTGGTCAGAAAAATGCGGGCCTCGATTCTGGTCCTGGGACCCTTGCTGGCACGGCTTAAAAAGGCCAGGGTATCGTTGCCCGGCGGATGTGCCATTGGTGCCCGGCCCATCAATCTGCATTTAAAAGGGTTGGAACGGCTGGGGGCCGAGATCGATTTGCAGCATGGATATGTGGAAGCTCGCGCTGAAAGACTTCGGGGTGCGGAAATCTATTTTGATATTGCCACTGTTACCGGCACCGAAAACCTGATGATGGCCGCGACCCTGGCAGAAGGGGTCACCATTTTGCGAAATGCGGCAAGAGAGCCTGAAATAACGGCCTTGGCCGATGTTCTGAATAGAATGGGTGCAAATGTTCAAGGTGCCGGCACTCCGGTTATTAGCATTTGCGGGGTGCCCCGGCTGAAGCCTGTTTCGGATATGCCTATCATTCCGGATCGCATTGAGGCGGGAACATTTATGGTGGCGGCCGCTTTGACAAAGGGAGATATCACCTTGCAGAAGTGTGAGCCGAGCCATATGGAAGCGGTGATTCATAAATTGCGTCTTACCGGTTCTGAAGTGACTATCCACGGTGATTGTATACGCGTGCGGGGCGGCGATACGATCGCCAGCGTGGATGTCAAAACATTGCCCTATCCGGGCTTTCCCACGGATATGCAGGCGCAGTTCATGGTGTTGATGGCCGTGGCCTCCGGACTGAGCCTGATTTCGGAAACCATTTTCGAAAACCGGTTTATTCATGTCAGTGAATTAAGGCGCATGGGCGCCGACATTCAAGTGTCCGGCAATGCCGCCATGGTGCGGGGTGCGGCGTATCTTTCCGGTGCGCCGGTCATGGCCTCGGATCTTCGGGCCAGCGCCTGCCTGATTCTGGCAGGACTGGCGGCCCGGGGAACCACCGAAGTGCACCGCGTGTATCATCTGGATCGCGGGTATGAGTCGATCGAGAAAAAATTTGCTCGTCTCGGCGCCGACATTCAGCGTGAAAAAATGCCCCTTTGATTGAGCACCTCATTAAAAAGCTAACTTCCGGACCATAGCGGGAAGAAATACAAAAAAAGATATCCGGGCCGGTGGACACGACTTAAATCCAACCCCAATGGCTGTGTCATCGCCATATTTTGACGATTGCAACGTTAATGAACCGCCCCTTGCTGATACCGGCGTGCGCATTGATATGTGGTATCGCCCTGGGATATGCCTGGCCGGACCACCGGCAGTGGGTATCCGGCGCAGTCGCGGTCTGTTTTGCCGGCTGGCTGATTTGTTTTTTCTTGAGGCGGTCGGTTTTTTTTATCCCTGCCCTTGTTTTTCTTTGCCTCGGGTATCTTCTTATTCAACCTTGGGCTGCGCCAAGATTTGCGCCTGATCATATTTCCTGTTTTTCGAACAAGGGGGTTTATGCCATTGTGGGGCGAATTGACACCTTGCCTGAAATCAACCATCATCGCGTAAAATTTAATCTCAGCGTTCAATTTTTGGATAAGGGGAATACCCGAACCCGGGTGAGTGGCAAATTGCGCGTCACGCTCGCCGATGACGGACCGGCGCTGATGATCGGCGATACGATACGGCTGAAAGGTCATATTCGGCCGTTACAGAATTTCAACAACCCCGGCGGGTTTGATTATAAACGATTCATGGCGGCGCAACGGATTTGGGCTTCTGTCTACGCGCGAGCTGGTACGATCGGGATTCTGCAAAGAGAGGACGGCACCGGTTTTCCGAGAATGATTCGCGAAGTTCGCCGCGAGATGCGGATATTTTTATCGCAACATGCCGCCGAGAAAAATTTGGGAATTTTCAAGACGCTTTTATTGGGTGAGAGAGGCGATCTCTCATCAGATTCCCGGCGTGCCTTCGAACGGGCCGGAATCGCGCATTTATTCGCAATTTCAGGGCTTCACATCGGCATCATCGGTATGGTCGTTTTTTTTCTGGTTGGCCGGGTGCTCTCTTTTATTCCGTATTTACTTTGGCGGGGATGGACCAAGCGCGGCGCGGTAGTAATGGCCCTTATGGCCGTATGGGGATATGGGCTTTTGGCCGGTATGTCACCTTCGACTCAACGAGCGGTTTGCATGATCACCCTGTTTTTTTTATCCGTTTGTATCGGGCGTGCGCAAGATCTGCTTAACACTATAGCGGCTGCCGCCATCGTTATTCTTCTGATAGATCCACCCACATTGATAGCCGTTTCTTTTCAGCTTTCATTTGCCGCGACCGGGGCGACCATTTTATGCCTTCATGCGGTTAAAAGGGTAATTGCCTCCGCGGGCCTATCCTTGTGGGCTGTGATGCAGCGAAAACTTCTAATGCTTTTTTTTGTGTCGATAGCCGCGAATTTGGGCACGTTGCCCCTGGTTATGATGTATTTTCAACAGGTTTCAATGATCGGGGTGGTTTCAAATCTGGTTTTTGTGCCGTTGATCGGATTCGTGGTTTTGCCGTTAGCGCTCTTTGCCGTATGCATGCTTCTCATGAGTCAGGTGGTTGCAGCGTGGCTTTTGTGGCCTGCGGATCAATTGGTGTCCGCCTTGTTGGTAATCCTGGAAAAAATGGCGGCGTGGCCCTTTGCTGCCGTCATGACGATCGTGCCTTCGCCGCTGGAAGTTTGTGGCTACTATGTCACGATAGGGTTACTGATATCTGTTTTCCTTCGGCAAAATGGGCGGATGGCCGAAGCGCACAGACGATTGGATATTCTTCGAGTGGGGATAGCGGCTTGTGCGCTGATCCTCTTGGCGGATATCGGATACTGGTGCTACCAGCGTTTTTGGCGAAATGATCTGCGCGTAACCGTGCTGGATGTCGGACAGGGTACGGCGAACTTATTGGAATTGCCGAGTGGAAGGGTTTTGTTAATTGACGGTGGCGGCTTTGCCGATAATGACGTCTTTGATGTCGGGAAAAATATTATCGCCCCGTTGTTGCTGCGGAAAAAAATTCGAACGGTGGAAGATATCGTTCTCTCTCACCCCGACAGCGACCATTTGAACGGACTGCTGTATATTGCCGAAAATTTTCGTGTCAAGCGACTCATGAGCAATAATGAGTCCGTCGATACAAAAGCATATGATCATTTGAAGCGGATCATCGCGGAAAAACAAATTTTGGCAACCGATTTTCGGACTTCGCCGCGTATCGAAAAAATGGACGAGGTTCTAATTAAGTATCTTTATCCCCCGGCTGACTATATGGGCACCCGGTCAAGGGCTGCCTGGCGAACCACCAATAATAATTCGTTGGTGGTACAGGTGCGATTGGGTGCGCATGCGTTTTTGTTTCCGGGCGATATAGAACGAGCAGCCGAAGGGGAGCTTGTGAACAATGCCGGCGATACCCTTAAAAGCGACGTGCTGATCGCTCCTCACCATGGAAGCCGGTCTTCCGGCACAGAAGCCTTCTTGAAAAAGGTACAACCACGGGTGGTCGTTTTTTCAGCTGCATCGCGAACCTGGCGGCCATTGCCGCATCCGGAGGCGTTGGTGCGCTATCGTGCGGTATGCGAACGGCTCTACGGTACGGCGACATGCGGTGCGGTATGTTTTTCCACCAATGGCCGGCGGCTGAGGGTATGGACAACAAAAAAATTGTGAGGGCTTTTTCAATACCATTCTTTTTCAAGGTTGCTTTGTGCTTTTCAGGTCGATATAAGATAAACATGGACTTAAAAAAAACTAGACTGCCTGTACGAAAGTTATAATCATCCCAAATATGTTCATCCGGACCCTATTGAGTTCTTGTATGCTTTCAGTTCTTCCGAGGATCGGGAAATTGTCGGTTTTTTAGCGTCGGCGCTGGCTTACGGCAGAGTGACCCAAATCCTAAACAGCGTTTCCCGCGTTCTTCGGGTAATGGGCACTTCGCCACATCAGTTTTTATTACAGTCTTCATGGGCTTCTTTTCAAGAAATGTTTGCGGGCTTTTCCCATCGCTTCGCAACAGGTGAAGAAATATCGGCACTACTGGTGGGAGCGGGTGGTGTTATAAATCGATACGGTTCGCTTCAGGCGGCTTTTCTATCCGGATATAGCGAAACGGACGAAACGATTTTACCGGCGCTGTCGCATTTTGTGAGCGTTGTGATGGAGGCTGCGCCGTCGTCGCCCGGGCACTTGCTGCCGCAACCGGAGCGTGGCAGTGCGTGCAAACGACTGAATTTGTTTTTACGATGGATGGTTCGCCGGGATGCCGTGGATCCGGGTGAATGGCGACAAATACCACCGTCCCGGTTGATTATTCCTTTGGACACGCATATGCACCGCGTCGGGTTGAATTTGGGGTTTACCGGACGCAAACAAGGGGATATGAAAACAGCGCTGGAAATTACGAACGGCTTTAAAGCCATGGTGCCCGAGGATCCCGTACGCTATGATTTTGTACTGACGCGGCTGGGTGTCTGGGGCAAAACACAATGGTTGGAAAGGTGAAAAATCAAATCTTTCCTTTGACAGTTACAATGAAGTGGTTTAACCTGAACTCTTTTTCTTTTACCGGCGGCGGCGCACATGCAGATGGTTTCTATCGCCGATGCCCGGGGAGCTGGATTTAATCGGGGAAAAACCAAAACAAGGAGGTCCTTTATGGACGATTTTCTGCATAATTTGCGAAAAAACACGGAACGTAATTACGAAAAACGAAACAAACCACAATACAACAATCCCCAATACCGTGGGCCGGAGCGTCGTGGCGCTCGGGATCAACAGCGTCGGCCATTTCAGAAAAAAAGCGAATTTGAGGACCTGATGGTGGACCTGATGCCGGGAATCAAGGCGCTGCTCACCGGTATCGAAGAAGGCCAGAGAAAGGTGATCGAAGTTGTCGAACGCACCGTAGAAGCCCAGGTACGTCAGGTTGAGATTTTCGAAACGATCGCTGTTTTATTACAAAATCTGGTTGAAGGCGCTGGAGATGATGTCCCTTTTTCAGGCCCGTTCACTGCAGATAGCCAAGGGCAAAGCGAGGTTCATAAAAGCGCGCAACCGGCTTCTCCGGCCATGATTGATCGTGATGAAGTGGTTGAATCGATTCTCAGGCTGCGTGAAGACGGCATGACCTATAAAGAGATTGCCCAACGCCTGGAAGATGAACATGTTCCTACATTTTCCGGAAAAGGCGCTTGGCACGCGCAGACGGTTCATAAGGTTTGCAATCGAGGCGTCTAAACTTGTCCTGAAAGATATCGGTTTAGAATCAAAGTGTTATGCTATTGATAAGCAGCCGCTACCATCGAATGCGCCATGTCCTTTTGAGCAATTCCACTCTCCCCTTCGAAAGGCTGCACACGAGTCACGGAAACACGCAATATTTCATCCGTATCCTTTTATACAAGTATCACCTTGATGCGTTGCCATGATATCAAACTGAAATCGGTTTCATCGGGCAGCGGGATAGTAGTAACGGTCTGCGTGCCAAGGGGTGAAGACATGCGTCTTTTGATCGAATCAGGTGTTAGATTATGGAGTTGAACCGCCAGCAACAAGCGGCTGTTGAATACGAAAACGGGCATGTATTGGTGTTGGCCGGCGCCGGTACCGGAAAGACGCGCACTATTATTGCCCGGGCCGCGCACCTTGTAAAGCGCGGGGTGAAGCCGGAACGTATTTTATTGCTTTCATTCACGCGCCGCGCGGCCAGGGAGATGGTGGATCGGTTGAATCAAATGGTCGGCGCCCATTCGGCAAGAATATTGGCGGGAACCTTTCATCATTTTTGTCTCTACAGTATGCGGCGAATGCCTTCGGCCTTTCAGCTGGATTCGACTACGGTTATTGACCGGGATGATCAGCTTCAGCTTCTCAGATTAATTCGAAGCGAGATAAAAGACAAAACTGGACCTTTCCCACGCGCATCCGAGTTGCTCAATCAATGCTCCTATGCCAGAAACACGCTTCGGCCAATGGGGGAGTATCTGGACCAGTACACGAATTATGATGCGCAAACGGCTGAAAAGGTCATCCGGATTTTCAGCCGCTACGATGAACGAAAACGTCAAAACGGGTATCTTGACTACGATGATATTCTTTTTCGGTTTGTGGAGCGATTACATGATCCGGACATCGGTGCACACTTGCGCGGATTATATGATCATATTCTTGTCGATGAGATGCAGGATACCAATCCGTTGCAGTGGGAAGTACTTCAGGGGTTGCGGGATCCGGCGAAACTGTTTTGTGTCGGTGACGACGCGCAAAGTATTTATGCGTTTCGCGGCGCCGATTTCAGAAATGTTCATTCTTTTACTTCTCGGGTGCCCAATTCGGTTGTTCTCCGGCTGGAAGAAAATTACCGATCCACGCAGGGAATCCTTGAGCTGTCTAATTGGCTGTTGAAACAATCCCCGGTTCAATACGGCAAAAGGTTGACCGCTGTCAGAAAAGAGAAGAGCACGCCGGTGCTGATGGATTTTTCTTCGGATATAGAAGAAGCGAGGTGGGTTGTTGATGACTTGCGGCGACGCCATGAAAACGGGACAGCCTGGCGCGATATAATGATTATTACCCGGACCGGTTACGGCGCCAGGGCCGTGGAGTCGTATATGGTCGAGGAGGAGATTCCGTACCAGTTTATCGGTGGTACCAGTCTCTTGCAGACGGCCCATGTTAAGGATTTGCTGAGCATGGTTCGGGCCGCTGCCAATCACCGCGATGAGCTGGCTTGGGCTCGATATTTGACGCTTTGGCCACGAATCGGCGACGCAACGGCGGCTAAGCTGATTCATGGCATGAATCAAAGAGAGACTTTTTTCGAGGCCATGACCTTTCTCGCGGTCAAGCTGAAAAACAGGGAAAACATTATTAACGGCCCTCGCCAGGTAGCTGAGCAGTTGAGCGAGCCGGCGGCGGCCATGAAGGCAGCAGTGGAATTCTTAAGCCCGATGCTGGAAACCCGTTATGAGAACTGGCGTATCCGACGCCGCGATTTGGATCTTCTCGTGCGGCTCTCCGGTGAGCATCGCAGCCTTTCGGCTTTTCTGGAAATTTACACCCTGGATCCCATTTCCGTTTCTTCAGCCCAAAGGAAGGGACAAGAGGATGTGGTCACTTTGACGACGGTTCACAGCGCCAAAGGGACGCAAGCGCCGGTATGCTATCTCATACGCGTTGAGCCCGGCATGTATCCGCATTTGCGCAGCCTTGGCTCCGAAGATCAGATGGAAGAGGAAAGAAGAATCCTGTATGTGGCCATCACCCGGGCCAAGGACGAATTGATTGTCACGCGCACCTGGAACACCTACGGTTGGGCCCCGGCATCGTTTTACGGCGCCGTTGGTCCGCATGGTCGAGGCTCGCAATATCTATTAAATGATCTGGCGGAGCCGTTGGTGCAGCGGGAAAGATAAGCCGCGCCAATTTATCCGCCCAACACGCAGGTTAACACCATGCTGAAGATTACCGTTGTTGCCATCCACAAGCAGTCGTAAGCGCTTTTCATGATATGTGCCAGCATGAGTTGGTTCCTCCCTTCCATGTTTCTATGTTTTAAGCCGCTATACATCGTGCCGGTTATAATCCTTAAAATAGGCAATGCCTTTTGCCGGTTGGCTTGCTGACTCACATGGCCCAGGCCAAACTGAAGCGTTTTGGCATCAGGGTTGTTGATAATAAAAAACGAAAGTTTATATTTATAAACATTTGGACCTAAAAAAAGCGGCTCGAAAAATGGCCGCTGGTAATCAACATAATTCGCGACAGATCCAGACGACCTTCCCAATAATCCGGACGGTATTCATATCTTCCTTTTTCAGGTGAATCGGGGCGTAAGATGTATTGTCGCTGATTAACACCAGCGCTTGCGGGTGTTTTTCGAGGCGTTTAACCATAATCGTGTCTTCAATGCCGACGGCGTAGATGGCCCCCGCCAGAATGTCCTTCTGAGATTTATCGATCAGCACCGTATCGCCGTCTCTTATTTCCGGTTCCATGCTGTTGCCGAAAACATCCATCAGCACCATGTGCGCCGCGGTCCCTTTTCGTTGCAACCAAGCGGCCCGGAAAGAAAAAAAGCTGTCTATCTCCGATTCGACTTCAAATGATCCGTCACCCGCGCACAGGCGGGCCTTGACCTTTGGGATTTGCCTGAACGCTTCGGTCTGGCCGATCGGTGAATGGGACGAGTCGATGAAGGTTTGCCCCTCACCTTTTTCAAGCCAATCCGGATTTAACCCGTAGGTGCGGTAAATCTGCAGCAGCCATTTGGATGGAATCGCATCTTTTTTTCGTGCCTGCGTGATAGCGGAACGGTTAACCCCCAATACATCCGCAAGCGCCGTCTGAGAGCCGATGCCGGCAGCTTGGGATAACCGTTCTAAAAATTGGTCAAATCGTGCTATCGGCAAATAAATGGCTCCGGTTGTTTGAGGGAGGAAAATTGGCTCGTTTCATACTTTATAAACAATGTGTTTATAAATATCAACATTTTTTTATTACAGCCTTGTTGCTCACCTAATGGTAAAACGGGTCTGGCGCGAAGGCTTTGCCCATTTCACCATTCCTTATGGAAAAATGAATAAAAAACTGCTATGTACGAAAAACTGGCGCTGTCATTTTCGAATGGACGCGCGCTGGATAGATCTTCAAGGCCGCGCAGTAAACACGGGGACCCTTCAAATGAATGAGAAGAAGCTGCAGCGAGAGATTCAAGCCCGGGTTGAAAAAAAGCTGTTTCCTCTGTTTGAAGAATATTTGCTTGATTCAGGCGAATTGGCGATGGTGCTCAAATGGAAACCGATCGTTTTGCTGCTGGGCAATTATTCATCGGGAAAATCGACATTGATCAATGAGCTTCTAGATGCGGAGATTCAGCTTACCGGCCAGGCGCCTACCGATGATTCTTTTACCGTTATCACGGCGCCGGGGGTCAACGAAAAATTGGGTCTGGTCACCGGCGCGTCTCTGGTGAATGATGATCAGCTGCCGTTTTCAAGGCTCAAAGCCTATGGAGAGAAACTCAGCTCCCATTTCCAAATGAAACTGATTGATTTTCCTCTGCTGGAAAACCTGGCGATTATCGATACGCCCGGAATGCTTGATTCGGTGACGGAAAAGGGCAGAGGATATGATTTTGAAAAGGTGATCGGTGAGTTTGCCCTGCTTGCGGATCTGGTGGTGTTGATGTTTGATCCGCACAAGGCCGGCACCATCAAGGAAACTTATACAACAATTCGCGGCACGCTTCCGGAAACATCCGAGGAAGATCGGGTGGTCTACGTGATGAGCCGCATTGATGAATGTGATAACCTCGGCGATCTGATTCGTTCTTACGGCACGCTGTGCTGGAACCTTTCCCAGATGACCGGGCGCAAGGATATCCCTAGAATTTTTTTAACGTTTTCTCCGACTGTGCGCCGCAAAACCAAAGCACTCGAAGCATGGGTGGATGAGCGCAATCAGCTCAAGGAGAAAATTCTGGCTGCTCCGGGGCATAAAATCAGCCATATTCTGCACCTGCTCGATCGAAAGCTTCATGAACTCAAACTGACCGCGGAGGCAATGGTCGAATTTGTCAAGGGCGGGCGGTGCGCATTGCGAGGTGTGGTTAAGAAAGCCGTTATCGGTGGTATCGGCGTGTTTATAACGATCGATCTGTTTTCCGCCATGGTGACCGGGTCGGGGGGCCGCTCATTTCTGTTATCTCTTTTAGCTGGAGCGGTCGCAATCGACAAGCTGGTGCTGCCGTTGTTCGGTGTGTTGATCACTTGGTCCGCTTCGGCGCTTTGGTTTACCAAATGGCGGTTACCGCGATATTTTCAGGCTTGTCGGGAGGATGTGGACCGCCTGGTTTCGCTCACCACTCCCTACCAAGAATATATCTGGCAGCGTGTGCGCGGTAATGTGTTGGCACTGATATCAGCACCGGAACTTGATATGAAGGCCTTGTCCCACCCGCACCAGAAAAACCTTGAGCGGGTGGACCGGTTCATTCGAGAAGATCTTAAGCGGTATTTTTCAATGGACCGCCTGATCGTTGCCGAAGGAGATGAGCCGGGAGTGCAAATTTCGCTTGATTCCCCGTACGATGAGCCGACGGTCGCTCCCGATGAGTTGTCGCGACCGGTGGTGAAGTCCGAATCATTGTAGTATGGCGGCAAGTTGGGCGCTGTCGCCTTTTGTATATTATGGTTTCAATGAGGCCGAATTCAATATGTCGGAAACCCGCCAAATCCTTAAGGAAAGCGTGAAGAATTCTTCCGAATCGTCGTCAATCGGGTTTTTCAGGGAAATTGATGTGGATTTTCTTGTGCATGAACTGAAGGATCCCGTCGCTGTGATAGAGGCCGGCATACGAACGCTTCTGGAGCGCCCGGACAAGTTCGGGCCCTTATCCGAGCGACAAAGACGGACACTAGAGCGCGCCCTGAGAAATTCGCGCAAAGCCGGAAGACTTCTTCAAGAACTTCTTGAAATCGGGCGCGGTGAATCCGGCTGTTTTATTTCGGAAATGTTTCGACCCGCAGAGGCGGTTTTCACGGCACTGGTCGAGGCTGCGGAGAGTGTATCCGTCGAGTTGGCCGAATCGATCGCACCGGCGCAGACACGCCGGCAGATCGGCGAAGCGCTGCAGCGGGAAAATGTTCTGTTCGAGGTGTCGGAGCAGGCGAATCAGGTCGAGATTGTTCAGGATCAGCGAAAGTTTCAGCAAATTGTCGGTAACCTGGTCAAAAACGCGCTGTATCATCGCAAGAAACAGGTCGAGATAAGGGTGGATATCGGTCCGGTCGGCTTTATTGTAGATGTTCGGGATGATGGCCCCGGCGTACCGGCATCCTTTCATAAACAGATTTTTCAACGTTATATGCGAGCGAACGCATGTTTGGACTTACCCCGAAAGGGTCATGGGCTCGGCCTTGCCGGTGCCCGGGCCCTGGCAAGATGTCTCGGGGGGGATATTTTATTAAGAAGTGGCCGGGGACGTGGCGCTGTTTTTCGGTTCATTATGCCGATTTAAATATCATATTAAACCGTTGCGGTGCAATGGCATTTTTAAAAGGAGAGTCCAGTGACATCTTCATCTTATTTGTCGGGAAAACATATTTTGGTGGTGGACGATGATCCGGATATTCTGGAGTCCGTCGAGGAGATTCTGGACCTTGCGAAAATCGATACGGCGCAGGATTACGAGCAGGCGGTTCAAAAAATAAAAATGAATCCGTATGATCTGGCGATTTTGGATATCATGGGGGTCAACGGTCTGGTGCTGCTGGGGGAATGTGTCGCAAAAAAGATACCCACGGTCATGTTGACCGCCCATGCCGTGAATCCCGAAACCCTGATGGCGTCCATACAAAAGGGGGCCATCGCCTATTTCCCGAAGGAAGTACTGGCGGATCTGGATAAAATGCTGGAAAAACTGCTGGGAACCTGGCAGCGAGGCGAGCCGACCTGGAAATTCCTGTTTGAGATTCTCGGGGACTATTTTAATGAACGATTCGGCCCCGGATGGCAGGAAAAGGACAAGGATTTCTGGTCGGAGTTCAGTCGAACCTATCATGTGAGCAAAGGCATTCGTGAGCGCTTGATGCAGGATCCGAAAGTTCTTGAGCGTGGCGTATAGTGGCTTAAATCGACAACTACAAGTTTTCCGCTACGACGCAAATCAGGGTCCTGATACTTGTCGGCTGCGGAACGAAATTGGTGCCGGTTGTTGCCGAATGCGCTACATTTTTTCCATAACGTCAATATTAAGAAGCCGCAGTCCTTCCTTTATCATGCGGGCCACGGCAGCGGTTAGATGAAGCCTTGCGATGGCCAATTCCTTTTCCTCCGCGTTGATGACTGAGTGCTTGTTGTAAAACTGATTAAAGGATTTGGCTGTGTTAAAGATGTAATTGCCGATGAAAGAGGGGTTAAGTTCCCTGGCCGCCCGCGCCACGGCTTCCGGAAATCGAATCAGCAAGTGAGCCAGAACGAGTTCTTCTTCTTCCCCCAAAAGATGCATGGCGCCGGGTTGCGTTGCAATATCGAATCCCCTTTCCGCCGCTTTTCTCAAAATGCCGCAAATGCGGGCGTAGGCATATTGGCAATAGGGGCCGGTGAAGCCGTCAAATGAAATGGATTCCTGCGGATCGAAGTGAATGTCCTGGGCCGGTTTGACTCGCAACAGGTAGAATTTGATGGCGCCCGATGCGATTTTCTCGGCTCGCCTCAATACCTCCGCCTCCGTGAGTTCATGATCCGGATCACGCTTTCGCACCTCTTCGGCGGCCAGGGCTTCCATGCTCGTGATCAGATCATCGGCGTCCACCACCTTTCCCTCCCGGGATTTCATTTTCCCTTCCGGAAGATAGACCATGCCGTAAGATAAATGGTGGCAATTTTTCGCCCACTCATTCCCCAGAGCGTCCAGCAGCGTGAAGAGACATTGGAAATGATAATTCTGCTCACTTCCGACCACAAAAATGCACGATTCAAGGTGATGATCCGCCACTTTCAAAAGCGTGGTGCCGATATCCTGGGTCATATACAGGCTTGTGCCGTCGGGTCGCAGCAGGGTGATTTTTTTCGGCTCGCCGTTTTCATTTAAACCGAAACTTTTCTCGGGAAGAGAAAAAACCGTGTTGCCTTTTTGATCCCGAAACAAAATGCCTTTTTCAAGTCCTTCCAAGATCGCCTGCTTGCCGTGTTGATACGTTTGCGATTCGTAGTAGAACGCGTCAAAGGCAAGGCCGAGTCTTCGATAGGTCTCGGCAAAGCCCGCGTAAACCCATTCATTCATCATCTTCCAAATGCGGATGATTTCCGAATCCCCGTTTTCCCATTGCTGCAACATGGTCTGGGCTTTTTCTTCCAGGCTTGGGTTGGTATCGGCTTCCTTTGCAAAGCGCACATACCAGTGTCCCACGAAATGATCGCCTTTCATCCCTTCGGTCTCAGGCGTTGTGCCGTTCCCCCAGGTTTGCCAGGCCAGCATGCTTTTACAGATATGAACGCCCCGGTCGTTGACGAGGTTGGCTTTAATGGTGTTACACCCGGTGGCTTCATACAGCCGGGCCACCGCCATTCCGAGCGCGCCGTTTCGCACATGGCCCAAATGCAACGGCTTATTGGTGTTGGGTGAAAGATATTCCACCATTACCCGCCGGGAATCTTTGGATATGGGCGGCGTGACAAACGGGGGCAGGGTGAAAAGCTCCTTGCATGCGTAGTAAAAGAGCTCACCGGGATTTATTTTGACATTGATATACGGCCCCGCTGCGGTAACTTCCTGTATCAAATCGCCTTTTTCAAAACGCTCCGCGATTTGTGGCGCGATCTGGTTGGGGGCTTTTCGAAAGGTTTTTGCCAGGGCAAAGCACTCGATGGCAAAATCGCCCATGGCCACATTGGGCGGAGCGACAATTTTCACCTCGGGTGGGATTTGGCCGAAGGCCGCCTCGGCGGCCCGGTTAAAGTGATCCAGTACGGCATGCGTCAGACGATCCAGGTTCATTATAACGGTTTCCAGATTCTTAATGGGTTTCGATGTTCCGCCGCATCGGCCGGTGCATCCGAATTGTTCTTGAAAATGAATTAAAAAACCGCTCCAGACATAGACCATTTTGCAGGGCGGTTTCAAGTTGATTTATTTTTTTTGCCCAGGTTCCCTGAAACTCGCGCGGTCAAGTTCTTTTCGAATGGCCAGTCCAAGTTTTTCGATGATATAGGGCTTTTTCACATATACCCCTGCACCGAGGGCCAGGGCTGCATTTACCCGCTCGGTTTCGGAAAACCCGCTGACGATAATGGCTTTTTGTTTCGGATGAATAGATAGAGCGCTCTTGTAGGTATCCAGTCCGTCCATGCCGGGGTCCATAATCATATCCAGCACCAGCAGATCTACGGAATGCGTTTTCATGTAGACCAGCGCATCTTCTCCGCTTGAAACGCTTTCAACACTGTAGTTCAGCTTTTTGAGTATCGTTGTTGCCAGATCTCGTTGTTCTTTCACATCATCCACCACCAGAATGGATTCCCCGTTTCCCATATATTCAACAATCGGTATTGAGGCGGCTTCAACGGTCAGCTCTTCCCGCGTCACCGGAAAGTAAAGGGTAAAGGTGCTGCCCTTGCCAGCTTCACTATGAACATTAATATATCCATGATGATCCTTCACGGTGCCCCAGACCACGGCCAGTCCGAGGCCTGTGCCGCTGCGACCCATGACCTTTTTCGTATAAAAGGGCTCGAAGATGCGTTTAAGATCGGCCGGTTGTATGCCTTCTCCCGTGTCTGATACGGAAAGAACGACATAGTCTCCTTCCCGGATTTCATCATACCCTTGAATCGGCTTGTCGAGGTACCGGTTGGTGGTGTGGATGGTCAGAGTACCGCCGTCCGGCATTGCCTCGGCCGCGTTTGAAGCCAGATTGAACAACGTTTTGGCCAGATGGACCGCGGAACCGGCAATGTTCAGCAAGTCCGGATCAAGTGATGTTTTGATCCGGACGCCGGAATGGGCGGCGGACAGGCGCTCAAATTCGGGTGAATTGAGATTGGTAACGATGATCCGGTTCAGATTCAAAATGCTTCTGCCGGGAACCCCTCTTCTGGCCAGGGTCAAAAGATCTTCCACCATCGCGGCGGCTTTTTGCCCTCCGCCCAGAATAGCCTGAAGACCGCTGGCAAGTGGGCTTGGGGCTGCCACATCGTCTAAAAGCAGTTCCGCATAGCCGACAACCACCCCCAGCACGTTATTGAGATCGTGGGCGACCCCGCCGGCCAGGGTTCCCAATGCCTCCATTTTCTCGGCCCGCTGGAGTCGCTCTTCCAGAAATCGCTTTTCTTCCTCCATTTGCTTGCGGTCCGTGATGTCAATTGTGTACCCGGCAAGATAGCGCGGCTTTCCATCAAGATGAATGGGGAATTTGGTGGTGGTATAAATCCGCCCGTTAAGTTCTTCTTCCGTGTGAATCACTTTGCCTTCATTTAATATTCGCATGTCGTCTGCGATCATGCTTTTGGCCAGCTCGGACGGGAAAAGATCGTCCATGGTTTTGCCGAGCAATGCTTCTATTGGTTTTCCCAGCATTTTTTCATAATTTTTGCTCAGACGGATGGAACGGATTTTTTCATCTTTAAAAAAGATATAAATCGGGCTCTGCTCCAGCAATTGGTTGAATATTTCCTCGCTTTCGCGCAAGGCGGCTTCAGCCTTTCGCCTTGCGGTTTCCTCCCGGACGATTCCCCATGCTTTTGTGCCGAAATAGGAAAAAATAAAACTTAAGAGCAGCAGCAGGCCCACAACCGCGAGAATTTTGTTTTTGAAACTTACCAGGGATGCCAACAATTCATCCTCGCTCGACGCGATAACGATGCTCCAGAAGTTGTCGCCGATGGTAACCGGCAGATAGACGGCATGCTTCTTGACGGTTTTCCGGTGCTGATCTTTTATGCGATCGAACAGATAGACAGCCGTGCCCTGGCGGCCCTGCGTCATCTTCTTCGCCATGGAAAGGATGTCCGGAAAATCCTTGCAGTTATCGAAAACGGAGTTGCCCGTATGGCCCGGAACCGGGCAGTAGATCTCTGTTCCTTCTCTATCGATCATCCAGGCATAACCGGTTTTGCCGATATGAATTTCCTGCAGAAACCGCATGGCAATAGACTGAAAATTAATTAGAATACCGATGGACCCTTGGTATTCATTTCCTTTGAACACGGGCACATGCAAGGCAACGGCCTTATACCCCTGAACCGCGGTGAAAACATCGCTGACAACGGGCCGATGCGTTGTGAGACTCTCATGAATGTGTTTTTGACTGGAAAGGTCCTGGCCGATAAGGGCGGCGTTATAGGGCGATGTATAGATTATTTTGCCGAAAGCATCCACCCGGGAAAGTGCGGTGATGGCCTCGGGATCAATGGTTAAGGCAAAGTCCATCTCGTGCCGGCCCCAATCATCAATATCGGCGATATGGCCAGACTTGGCAAGCTTCGTGATGATTGCAATTAAATTGTGGAAAAAATTCTCAATCCCTTTTTGGGCCTGCCGGGCATGGATCATCTGCCGCGAATTTAATTCGGCAATGGCTCTGTCTTTGGCCTCGCTGTAAATTATATGAAAAAGATAGAGGCAAAGACAGACGGTACAAATCAGAAATCCGAAAACATATCGATACTTCACGGTTTCCTTTCAACCGTCTGCGCGAGCGGTCTATTACCGAAATTCGTTTCCCGGGCAATTTTCATAAAAAAATATCTCAAAAACAGGTGGGATTGTCAAACTATTCGATTTTTCTGTAATAAAAACAAGTTCGCCCTTGGTCGATGTCATGAGCGGCGCCGGTATGAGTCGCCAGGGGCATTCTTCTCAGTGGCGCTGGATTGCAAAGGTTGTATCAGCTGATAGGGAAATGACGGGGGGAACCCGGTGTTGCCTTAAAAAATTATTTTCGACCCCGCAGACATCCCAAAATTAAAACACAAGGGGGAAACTAACCATCGGTGAGCCATTATTCAAAAATCACGCCGTCATCGCTCCACTGAAAGATCTCACCGTTCACCACAATTTTTTCTTTTGCAAACCAAAGGTCGTAGTCGTCCGCATCTTTCTTCCCTTCAGCTTTTGCGGCGCTCGCCTTTTTATCGGTGGGCTTGGGCTTGTCTTCGGCGGCGGTGAAGAGGAGATAGTTTGAATATTTTACAGTTTTGGACAAATGTTCTTCGGACGGCACGATCTTGGATGCAAAAAACAGTTCGATACCGTAAGCATCCTGATCGGTTCTGTCGGTTGAAAGTGCTTCGCGTTCAAGCGCGATGGCGATTTGCACGCAGCGCTTTTTCTTGATAATGGTTTTGATTGAAAGAACATTTTTAAAGGTTAGCACCGTTATTTCCGGAAAGGCGGGTAGCGGGACCATCTCGGCGGGTTGAAAGTGATGCTCTTTGGATTCATTTGTGAGGCGCAAGGTCACCGCCATATTGTCCGCCATCCATCGGGTCGGTAAAAAAAGGATCAGGTTGTCACTTTTGAACATGTTAAGGGGGTTCAAAAGGGATCTGCTTTCAGTGAGCAACAGCACATGGTCGAATTCCGGTTCTATTTTTTTTAAAATATCGCGGTTGCGGATCTGCCCGTAAAGCCACAGCACATCGTAATTTTTAAGCTTGTCATTTTCCAGCACCGTGTCCATGATGCGGTTGAAAACATCGGGCTGGGCGTTTAGCAGTAAAACCGGGCCGACTGTGCGAATCATATCCGGATTTTCAATGAAGGCGAAATGCCCGTTGTCCAAATTGCGCAATATCAGCTGGCCGGCCCTCACCGAATCCCCCAACCGTGCATACTGAAGGGCCACAAAAAGGATGTTGCCCCAATCGGCATCCTCCGAATTGGCCAAAATCACTTCCAGGTCGTTTTTAAGCTCATCCGGTGTGGCCTGTTCAGCCATCAACACGGTTTTGCACATGGCGGTGGAGGCCGCATAGGGATCCTTTCGTAAAATGCCCTGATGAATGAGCTGAAACTGGTTGAAGCAGCGCAGTGCTTCCGCTTTATTTCCGATTTCCTGGGCCGCTTGTCCACGGTAATACCAGTAGGGTGGAAATTTCTGAAAGCCGTTTTCGATCCGCTCCAATTTACGATAGCGCAGTTTAAGGTCATTTTCTTTTAAAATGGCGATATAATCGCTGAGCTGTTTTTCGTCCAGCCGCCATTCATCGGGAAAATTATAGCGCCGCATTAACTCCCAGGAATATTTGAGCAGTTTCTTGTAAAAATTATTAAGCCCCTGAAGGGTTTTGGCTTCAATTTTCCATACCTTCTCTTCTTGCTCCTTTTTGTAATCCTCCATTTGGGAGCGGTAATTAAAATAAAAGGACCCGACGTTAAGTACGGCATTTAAAATGGTCGTATAGGGGTTAATGACCAGGTCGGTGTCAAAAATGCGCGACTGCACTCTTTTTTTAAGCTCGTTTTGAACATTCTTTTCGTAGTTGTGAGTGAGGTAGTCGCGGTCCTTATCTTGAATTTTTGAACTAGTGAGAAGATCCATGAGCTCCTGCAGCAAGGTAATGATGTCGGCGTCGGGAATCTTGCTCAAATTCAAGTTGTTGATGATGGCATTGTATTCCTGGTCGAGGACCACCTTGTCGTTATAGATGATGATATGGGTCAGGGATACTGCAATTTGGTTTAAGGCTTGCAGCACCTGCAGCTGGGTTTGGACCTGTTCCTGGTCCCTGTGGTCCTGTGCTCGAATTTCCCCGGGGCTCACGGCCCCTGCCAAAAAAAGAATGAACAGAATGATAATTAAACGTAAACAACTCATAATAATTTTTCTTTAAAGGCTCGTCATACTCGATTCAGTGATGGTGAGGTGGTGGGTAATATAACCTTGCTTTTTTATGGCTGATATATAGGAAAAGCCGGCTTGTGTGTCAAGATTTAAGAAAGACATCATCGTAACACCGAAAAATAGAGGACCATCGCTTCGATTATGAATACCAATGCTTCTACCGGCATGAAAGGTTCCGATCGGTTCTCAGCTCTCATGTACTTGGCCCGGGAATGCCGCATCTGGTCCAAGGTCATGCACGGATGATCCGGTTAGATCGCCTTTGTAACGCCATCTTGGCAAAATTATGTGTAACACACTGTTATAGAATAAAAAAAATAAATCGGATCAGGTCGCAAAGACGCGCCACAATCAAAAAGACCCTGCCGTGTTCACCCTGCTTGAATAAGCCTGACTAAAAAATACCGGTTGCCATAGATATTGATGATTGACATTAAATTACAGTTGCACTAATTGCTTTTGATTAGATAGTCTACCATGTCATATTATCCACCCTGTTTGTTCGGTGATTTTTGTTCTTTTTGCACAATGGCGTGCAATCTCATCGGCTCAAAAGCAGGGAGAATCCGCGGACAACGGCGTCTGCTTCCTTAAGAAGGGGAGGTAGGCGCTTTTTTTATAGCGATAAAATCCGAAATTTTAAGTGTTATCCTAAGTAGTTAGCTTAAAAAATACAGCGCACCTAATTTTTTAATACCCTCCGGTCCGGGTGAACACGAACGGTGTTTATGGTCAGGTTGTCGATCCCACTGCACAGCGGCGTGTCAGGGGGAGGGGAATCCGGGCGATGGTCAGACAGCGGCGTCTGGTTTCGAAGAGGGGGCTCGGATGCCTCGAATAATTCGCGGCATGAACGGCATTCCAACTGGCTCAATCCTAATCCTGTCGGAATAGTGTGTTGAGCGAAACCAAACAAAATGTGGAGGATTGTGATGCGATTTGAAAAATCAAATGATGTATTGGGAACATCGAACCGTGGAAACCCCGCTGAATCAAGTCTTTGTACGCTGTGTCGCGCCGATTGCATGGGGAAATGTGAAACATGGCTGTCCAGCATGGTTGGCCGCAAATTGCTTTATCCGAGAAGTTTCGGTTTGGTAACCGCCGGTGCAAACAATACCTGTCATGTGGGTGTTTCTTATAATTCGCTTCGAATTCAAGGCTATGCGTATGGCGCGTATGGTTTGAGCAGTGGTTTGACCAGCGACGCGGATGACTGTATTTTCCCTAATGTCAATCTGGAAACCCGATTCGGAAAGAAGAAAAAGACAGAAATTCGGATGCCGCTGATGACCGGTGCGATGGGGTCGACCTTTGTGGCCGAAAAATACTGGGATGCCTTTGCTATAGGCGGCGCTCTGGTGGGAATTCCCGTTGTCATCGGTGAAAATGTGGTGGGCGTGGACCGCAACTCGGAAATTGCCGGTGGCGAAACCAGAAAAGGTAAAATCAAAAGCGCTCCGGAGCTGGACCGCCGGATCAACACTTATCTGCGGTATTTCGATGGATACGGCGCCATCATCGTGCAGCTCAATGTTGAGGACACCCGTAATGGGGTTGCCGAATACGTGGTGGATAAATATGGGGACAAATGCATTATCGAACTCAAATGGGGGCAGGGTGCCAAGGACATCGGCGGAGAGATTCAAGTGACCAGCCTTGATTACGCCATCTTTCTTAAGGAAAGAGGCTATGTGGTCGACCCCGATCCAACGCTGCCTGAAGTGCAGAAAGCCTTTGAAGGAAAAGCGATTAATTCCTTTGCCCGCCACAGCCGGTTGGGGGGGACCAATTTATCTTCCGTCGAAAAGGTGCAAGAAGATTTTATGACCAGCGTTGAATACCTTCGCAGTATCGGGTTTGAGCGCATTACGCTCAAGACCGGCTCTTACGGGATGGAAGAGCTGGCCATGGCGATCAAATTTGCTACGGACGCAAAGCTGGATCTGCTGACCATTGACGGCTCCGGCGGTGGAACGGGCATGAGTCCCTGGAACATGATGCAGAGCTGGGGGGTTCCTTCCATCAACCTGCATTCAAAAGCGCATGAGTATGCCAGTATTCTGTCGGCAAAAGGACAAGATGTCGTGGATATGTCCTTTGCGGGCGGATTTGCCTTGGAGGATCACATTTTTAAAGCGCTGGCCCTGGGTGCGCCCTATACCAAGATGGTTTGTATGGGCCGAGCGATGATGATTCCGGGCTTCCTGGGTGCCAATATTCAGGGCGCGCTTCATCCGGAGCTAAGAGATGCCGTCAACGGCAACTGGAATGAGCTGCCCAAGACCGTGCTTCAAATTGGAAGAAATGCCGATGAGATATTTGCCGGATATCATGCCCTGGAAAAGAAATTGGGGAAAGACGAGATGGCGAAAATCCCCTATGGTGCCATCGCATTTTGCACGCTTACCGACAAACTGGCATGCGGGCTTCAGCAACTCATGGCAGGCGCGCGGAAATTTTCCCTTCCGAAGATTGCCAGAAGCGATATTTTTTCCGGAAACCGGGAAACCGCATACGAAACGGGCATTCCCCATGTGTCCGATGTGAACAATGAAAGCGCCAAGAAGATTCTCAATATGTAATAATCATCGGTCGTGTTAA
Source organism: Desulfobacterales bacterium (assembly GCA_034003325.1). NCBI lineage: Bacteria > Pseudomonadati > Thermodesulfobacteriota > Desulfobacteria > Desulfobacterales > Desulfobacterales bacterium. The sequence continues at coordinate 99,937 of JAVEYW010000008.1, read as the reverse complement.
AGCGAAAATCTTAAATATAAAGGCCCTTCCGGTTCGTCCGAAGGGCCTTTATTTTATCTTGATCCATAACAGGGCTGCCGCATCGGAACCGGTGCTCTCCCATTGCAATGGAATGGATGATTTTAAATGGATGATATCCCCGGCCTGAATGGTTTTTACGCCTCGCTCGAGCTTCACTTTCAGCTCGCCGGAAAGTAGATACCCCAATTCTTCGCCCTTATGCATGAAAAAATGTGAGGCGAGTTTTGTCCCCGGCAAAAGCTCAATCAAATACGGCTCGATTTTTGAATCCAGGCCGACTTTTGTCAGCAAAGATATTCGTCCGGATTCTTTTGGAATTCTAGGCAACTGAACATCCACCGCATCCTTGGCCGCGTAAACCACCTGATCGGCGCTGAAGGCGGATTTTTGGAAAAGAGCGCCGGCGTCCACGGATAAAATTTCGGACATCTTAAACAGCGCCGGCAGCGAAGGGTAAATCTGGTTGTTTTCCACCTGGGAAATCGTGCTAGGCGTAACGCCCACCAATTTGGCCAGCTCTGTTTGGGACAGCCCCTTTTGGGTTCGAATTTCCTTGAGCCGTCCGCCGATATTGATCGCCTCAGAATGCCCCTGTTCACCTTCAAAGACGATCTCCATGCCTTTGCTTCTATAGTTAGCGGTTTTGTTGAGGATATTCAGATCGCGTTTATCCGCTTTAAGAATCGTGAGGGAGGTCTTTCCACGGGTTAGCGACAGATCGATAGCCACCTGCGTGATCTTATTCAGATGCGCTTTTAAAACGGATGAATGGGCCTCCTTCTCAACGATCCAATAGGCGATCGTATTTAACTCATAGAGCCTGGGGCAGGAATGGGAATAAAATTTTTGAATCTGCTCTTCGCTTTCCCAAAGCTCTTGCATGCCGGTGAGGCTGTCGAAAATAAACCGCACATCGCCCGTCATGGTCTTATGCAAACCGTAAAAAGCCCCCATCACATGATCCGGGTTGTGCGGATCCTCGATGCGAATGACCTGGCAAATTTTATCTCCTCGTCCCCGGTTGTAAAACTTTTGAAATATCTCAGAGCCTTCCCCCTTGCCGTTGGTAAAACAGTCGAGAATGGTTAAGGCGGGATATTTTGCCAAAGGGCCGAGTTTTTCAAGAAGCGTTTTGGGGCTGTTGTCAAAGTTGATATAAATGACGGATTTTTTCTTGGCGATGGAGGCTTGAATCAGATGATAACAGAAAAGCTGCGCCAAACTGCCCGCGTTATCATACCACAACACATTGTCGCCGATGATAATGCCGCCATCCAACAGCAAGTCCAGGTGTTTATTGCCGGAAGTGACCAGTTTTTTATTCGGTTCCATACGGGTCTCAAATTTTTGCTGAACCTGAGTTGTAATCTAATGCGTTATTAGCAATTCAACCGTGCCGGTTCAAGGTGAAGTAAAAAAAACACCACACGCTGTTGCAAATAAGCGCCACGACTGTGCCAATTTTCCGCATGTCGCATGTCATGCCGTTCGCGGATTTCGTAAAAGAACTGTAGCCTGCGGGTCGAAGGGGTGTCTATGAATATTCCAAACCGTTTTTAAGCCTTATAAAGGTGGTTTTTAAACCCTTCCGGTGATGATGCGCATGCCGTGTGTTACTTAAAGGTTACAGGCACCTTTACTGCAACAACCTTTCCTTTGGCGCAAATCCGGCCGTTTGCGGATAACGTAGCGGCCAATACCACCTTGCGAGCCGTTATTTCTAAAATTTCTCCTCGAATATCAAGCGGCACACCAATGGGTGTGGGGTGCAGGTAATCGACGTGAAGCGAGGCGGTAACAAAGCGAATCGGCGGCTCCGTGTCCATGCCTCTGTTTTCCGCGCGATATGCGGCAGCGGCGGCGCTGCCCGTGCAATGGCAATCAATAACCGAGGCGATAAGTCCGCCATACACGTATCCCGGCATTGCCATGTGGTATTCCTTGGGCGTAAAAACAGTCACGGTTTCATCGCCGTCCCAATACGTTTTTATCTGAAGGCCATCCGGGTTGAGATGGCCACAACCGTAGCAATGGCTGTGTTCATCTGTGTAATAGTCCTGGAATGCTTTGTTTTTCATGGGGAAAACTCCTTAATAGGGTTGATCGAGAGGTTTGACAGGGTATCGATAAAAGAAGCAGCCGATCAACCAAGAACTGATATCAAAATAGGGGCCGTTAACCGGTGTGCGTAATTTATCGCCAGCTCATCGTAACATGGACGATTTTCCATGGCAACAACGCGCGCAAACTTTTTATTGACAAGCCAATTGAACCCCTAGTACCCTGCGTAAACATTCAACAGTGATAATAAAGTGATACTTATGAAGTTATCCACCAGAAGCCGTTACGGAACACGCATATTATTGGAATTATCTCGCCGGGGCACGCAACGGCCTGTTCAGGTAAGCGAGATATCCAAAGAACAAGGCATCCCCGTTAAATATTTAGAGCAGTTGATCCGCATATTAAAGCAGGCTAGACTGGTAAAAAGTATACGGGGTCCGAAAGGCGGCCATATTCTCAACCGACAGCCTTCGGAAATCACGCTGGGCCAGCTGGTTCGCCTTTTTGAAGGACAATCCGAGTTGGTTGTTTGCATCAGTGAGCCTGAAAAGTGCGCCATGTCCGAGGTGTGCAGGGTTCGATTGGCATGGATGAAAGCGACCGAGGCCCTTTACAGTATTCTGGATGCTATAACGATAGAAGATATTTTGCAGACGCGTCCGGGGGCAACGTCTTTATGCCAGGCCGACCCGCTGTTTTTGTTGGGTGATGACTGCGGTTGTTGTTCCGATGACGAGGGGTTGGCCGGTTTTTTCCCCTGTAGAAAAATCAACCAGGAATAATCTTCCCGCGCTTTCAAGTGGTTTGGATTTTTAGTCTGCCGTCTGCTTTTCATCCTCTAAATTCTCTCATCGGTATTGCGTTCTATTCGGAGAGCCCCAGCATGGGGGCCTTTATCAGAAACGAGCACAAACAGGTGTGCATAACTGGAGAAGGTTGTTTTCCGCCCAGCAGCCGCCCAGCCTCCGGCTTTGCCGGCTCGGGTATCAATAAATATCTGCCAAGCGTTGCTATTAAGCACATAATGTTGCATTTTGCTTGCAACATTCCCTCCGGTACCTTTTTCATATCGAAAAAACATCCAATAATTTTTAAAATTTTATAGTTAGAATGCATTACGCCTGTCGGGCTTGTTTTAATATTGACCGAACAGTTTGGGATTATGTTGCTTTTCCGCAACAAGCAAATACCCATTATAACGCCTGTTGGTCTTGTCTTATATCGAAGTAACACAAAGATATCATTATTCATATACGTTTTATGGCGTTTTTTTATTTTTCAGGCACGTCCTATGCAATGAGGTAGGGGCAACAGGGCCAATAGCATGAGAAATAGTATGCCCGGCAGAATGCTGATGTTTTTGTGAGGGTGAACGTGTATGAAAAAAATTAATCTGGAAATAAACGGATCTATTCACGTTAACCATTATCCCTTGGAAAAGCTGAATCCGCTGGTGTTTTTGGGCGACCAAATTATGCTGGCCAATGGGTATTGCCTTCGAAGTTATTTTTGCATGCTGGAGACTTATCCTGTGCTTCAGCAGCTGAGTGAATTTTTTCGGGGCGCGATTGAACGATACCACGAGATTTCTGAAGCGGATGCGGGGTATTTGGCATTAAAGCAGCTTGAGTTTGGAAAAACAATTGAAATGATAGGGTTTCCCGGGAAACCGCGGTTGGAAATATATAACAGTCTTAGAAGCGCAGGCCAAGAAGAAGGTTTGGAAATTCGTACCATCGATCTGTCGGGATTATTGGATGTCCCTTTAAGGCTCGGCAAACTTCGGCATATTGTTTTTGGTGACCAAGTGGATGTGCTCGAATTTGAGACGGCCTGCACATTGTTTGAATTTATTGATGGCATTGCCTGGGAGTTGGGATTTCACACCACGCCGGGGGAATGCGAAATAAGGAGGTAGATATGTTTAAAAAAATATTATTTGCGACCACGGCTTCACCGACCTGCGACCATGCGGCAAAAGTAGCGTTTGATTTGGCCAATAAATACGGTTCACAGCTGTATGTGTTTCATGCTTACGGGATTCCGACGCGGGGTTTTGGTGCATTTTCAACCGACATTCGTACCGGCGAGCAGGCGGGCTTCGATACCGATTATACGGAATGGGTTAAAGAGGAGATGAGAAACACCTACGCGGTGCAATTGGCGAAAACGAAGAATTGTATCCTTGAAACCCGAGCCGGTGTTCCCGCTACGGAGATTCTTCGGTTTGCACGAAAAGAGGACGTGGATCTGATTGTCATGGGTGCTCATACGCGGGAAGATGAAATCGGCGCCACCCGGTTCCGGAACATCGTGGGCAGTACGATGCAGAAGGTCGCAAAGAGTTCGAGAGCCCCGGTTCTCATCGTCAGCCGGCCGTGTGCCAATTGCTTCTGGTATTTTTCCAACATCGTTTTCGGCGCGGATTTTTCCAAGGCATCCATGTCCGCATTTCTTTTCGCATTGAAGGTTGCCAAGGAAATCGGTTGTAAACTTTATCTTTTTCACTCTCTGGACATCAGCAAAATTGCCGCTGGAAAAGTAGAGAGACAGGAGGAAATTGAACAGCAGATCGAGACGGCCAGGAAGAAAATTGAAGATCTGTATGTCAGCAAGATGGACGGGTTTGACAATTATGAAGTCGAAATTTGGGAAGGAATTCCCTATGTGGAGATTTTGAAGTATTCCAGAGAGAAAAAGGCGGACCTGATCGTGATGGCGCACCATACGCGGGAGGTCGATCTTGAAGAGGCTGTTCTCGGGAGCACGGTGGAACAAGTAGTCCTCCGGGCGGCAAGTCCGGTCGCCAGTGTGAACCATCCGGACAAAGTGACGGATGTGGCTTGATTTTTTAACGGGACGCGGGGAGGTAAATGGAGTGTGCGAATGGATAAGCCGAAAGTGCTGATCGTCGACGATGAGATAGATATGAGAATATTCATTTCGACTCTCTTCGAAACCAACGGGTACCAGCCGGTAGTATCCCGTGACGGGAAAGCGGGGCTTGAGAAAGCCAGGGAAATTATACCGGATCTTATCATTTTGGATGTGATGATGCCGGGGGAGGGCGGGGTGGCGATGTATCAGGGCTTGAAGATGGACAGCACCCTTCGGAATATTCCGGTGATCATGCTGTCCGCCGTGCCTCGAAAGACATTCATTCATTACCTGAAAATGCTTAATTTCCGCTTGGAAGACAATATTCCGGATCCGTCTCAGTATGTGGAAAAGCCGCCCGATGCCGAGCTGCTTCTCAGTATTGCGCGCCGGGTACTGGGTTCTAAAGCAGAAAGTGATTTGGTTAAATAGCAGTAGGAATTCTAACAGGTTAATTGACCATGCGCGTTTATGATGCGTGGTGCAAAGATGGATAGGTTAACTTATCAACCCGGCACAACGCCGTGCCGGTCAATGGACAGGCGGAATTTAATTAAGGAGATCTCAAGAATGGAACAAGTAAACCAGTGGGACTGGAAAGCCGGAACTCGAGAGGTGGCGAATCTCAGTGAGTGGGAGGAGCGCTATTCTGAGATATTGGAGCCGGTGGTCAGTCGGGACGGAGAAAAAATCGCCGCGGTGGTTCAGACGGAAGATGCGGAATTCAGTGTCTGTGAAAACGGTGATGCATGGGAAAACGGATTCGACAAAGTATGGCATTTACAGTACGGGCCGGATGGTCGGCTAATTGGCCTGGTGTCGGATACGGGGGCCTGGACAGTGGCCGTGGACGGAACGGCCTGGGAAGAAATGTCGGATTTTGTATGGAACCCCTTGGTGTCAGCGGATGGCCGGCATATTGCTGTGGCGGCACAGCGGGAAACGCGATATTTAATGATTCGGGATGATGTCCCATGGGAGACGGATTTTGGTCATGTCACGGATATCACCCTGAGCGCGGACGGCAACAACACCGCTGCCGCCGTTCAGACGGTGGCGACGAGTGAAGGCGATATTTTTGAATGGCAAAAAGGGTGCTATTCCGTGGCGGTCAACGGCGAGGTGTGGGAGAAAAATTTTGTCAATGTGTATGATCCTGTTTTCAGCGCCGATGGGGCGCATGTAGCGGCCACGGTTCGAACCAGTCTTTATGATTGCACCATTGTTGTCGATGGGAAGCCGTGGCAGCAATGCTGGCCGGCCGTATGGGAGCCGTTGTTTTCCAAAACGGGCGCTGTGATCGCTCCGGTTAAGGCTCCTAAAGGCTGGACGTTGGCACAAAACGGCGAGTTGTTGTGGTCACGGACTTTTGCGCAATTGTGGCATCAGCAATATAGCCCGGACGGAAATCGCATCGCAGCCATTGTGGCACCGAAATACGGCCGTTGGACTGTGGCGGTGGACGAGAAGCCATGGTCTGTAACTTTCGGGGATCTGGTTGATGAATTGGTTTTCAGCCCGGATGGAAAGCGGGTGGCATGTGCAGCGAAGGACAAAAATATGTGGACCATTGTGGTGGATGGCACGTCCTGGGGGGCCACATTCGATATGGTGTGGCAGCCGGTGTTTAGTCCGGATGGAACATCCGTTGCCGCAAAGGTGAAAAAGAATGGTCAATACATGGTGGTTGTCAATGGCCGCCCGGTGGTCAGTGACTTGGCAGAAACATGGAACCCCGTATTCAGCCCGGCAGGAGATAAGCTGATGGTGCGGGCGATAAAAGCCGATTCTGGACGTAAATACATTCGCCAGATCGTTTCCCTATAAGCGAATAGAATCGAGCAGTAAACAGGAGAAGCCAACTATGCATGAAATATATTCTTTTGTCAGTGGTCCGCTGGTATGGGCGGCCTTCATCATTTTTATCGGCGGCAGCCTTTACCGGTTGATTTCGATGGCGATACTCGCCAAAAAAAAAGATTATGCCGTTTATGAATACTGGAGTTTCAAGTATGCGTTTCGGTCTATCTTTCATTGGATTCTTCCCTATGCCACCGTCAATATGCGCAAGAGACCGATGATGACGTTTGTCACCTTCGCCTTTCATTTATGCGCTGTGCTGGCACCCATTTTTCTTTATGCCCACATCATTCTCGTCAAGGAGTCATGGAATATCGGATGGTTTTATATCTCGGATACCACGGTTGATATGATGACGCTGGTGGTGATTGCCGGGTGTATCTTCTTTTTATTTCGTAGGATTTTACTGGCGGAAGTTCGTTATTTAACCACCACGTCGGATTATGTCCTGCTGCTGATGGTTGCGGCACCTTTTATTACCGGATTTTGGGCGTACCACCAGTGGGTCGGCGCGCCGGTAGCGACCATCTTGCACATGCTGTCCGGCCAAATCATGATAGCCGCGATTCCATTCACACGGTTGAGCCATATGCTCTTTTTCCCGTTTACCCGGGGGTATATCGGGTCGGAGTTTGGCGCTGTGCGGCATGCGCGGGATTGGTAGGCATTTGAAGTAATAGCATCTATGATGCTTTTTTTCGAATGCGCAATTTAAACAAAAATGTGTGTCGCAGAGGCGAAAGGCTTCATCAGGCATGCGATTGCGTTTTTCAAATAAGGAGATAGGAATGGCTGTGACAGCAGAGAAACCATACAAACATACCCCGGATGTCGGCATCGACGAGGGCGCTCGGCGTTTGACACCTGAAAAAATTGAAAAAGTGATAAACAAGATGTTGGACACTGAGGCCGGTGCGCGGATGAAGGTTTATGTGGAGACATGTGTCCACTGCGGCCTTTGCTCCGACGCTTGTCAGTATTATTTGTCCCACGATAGGGACCCCAGATTTTCACCGGCCGGCAAGGTGAAGCAGACCCTGTGGGAGATGATCAAGAAAAAGGGCAAGGTCAGTGTTGATTTTATGCGCAAGGCAACGGAGATATCCTATACGGAATGTAATGTGTGTCGCCGGTGCGCCATGTATTGCCCACTCGGTGTGGATGTCGCCTATATGATGTTGTTCGTGCGGCGGATTGCCCACTTTTTGGGGATGGCGCCGCAATATATTCAGGATACGGCGCAAAGCCATTCCGCCACCATGAATCAGATGTGGGTTAAAGATGATGAGTGGGTGGACACGCTGTTTTGGCAGGAAGAGGATGCCCGGGATGAAATAGCCGGGTTGCGGATTCCCATGGACAAGCAAGGGGCCGATGTCATGTATTCGGTGATTGGCCCCGAGCCGAAATTTCGGGCACAGCTTATTTACCAGGCAGCAGTATTATTTAATGTCGCGGGGATTGATTGGACAATGCCGTCCACGCCCGGGTGGGACAACAGCGATATGTGTATGTACACCGGCGATAATGACATGATGGCCCGTCTGAAGCGAAAGCATTTTGAAGCTGCCATGAAATTGAAGGCGCGCCGTATTGTTATGGGCGAATGCGGGCATGCCTTTCGTTCCGTTTATGATATGGGTAACCGGGCACTGGGGTGGAAAATGCCGCCGGTGCAAATGGTGCATGCTATAGAGTTTTATTATGAATTGTTTAAAGCGGGGAAAATTAAGGTGCCGAAGAAATATGAGCCGCCCGTCACTATCCATGACCCCTGCAATATTGTTCGGGGCCGGGGCCTTCACGAGATGCTGCGCTATGTGGCCAACGAAGTTTGCGAGACGGTGATCGAGATGCACCCGAACCGGGAGCATAATTATTGCTGCAATGCCGGCGGCGGGGTGATCAATTGCGGTCCTCCGTTTAAGAACAAACGCGTGGAAGGCAACCGCGTCAAGTCCGAGCAATTGTTTGCCGCGAAGATTCGGGGCGCCAAGACCCTGATTGCGCCGTGTCATAATTGTCATGGCGGTCTGGAGGACATCATTCATGACAATCATATTGGTTTGGATTTGAAATTTTTGATTGATATTATTTACGAGGTTATGGAAAAGCCGGGTGCTTGAAGGCTGGGGTTGATCACAAGCGTCTATTAAGTTAATTTTAAAAAAACAAACGGCGATGCGCAATCGGCAAGGCGTGTCAAAACAAAAAGAGGATTTGCCGTTGCCGTTTGTGGATAGCAGGGAGAGATCCGATGATGAAACGGTTTTTGTGGATACAATTGACGGTGATGACCGTCGTGGTGTTGTTTTCCGGTGTTTGCGCCTTTTCTCAGGATGACGTCACCGCCGTGGAGGACAGCGCGTTCGGCGAGCGAATGCGGCCGAAAGCGGTTTTTTTTCACGATGATCACAATGAAAAGGCTGAAATAGGAGAGTGTAATGTCTGCCATCATGTATATGACGGCACCGAACTCCTGGAAGATGAATCTTCCGAGGACAGGGAATGCTCCGCCTGCCATATCAACGAGACAAGCGGGGAGTTGTTGAATCTGGCCAATATTTATCACCGCCAGTGCAAGGGCTGTCATGTGGAGAAAAAGAAAGGCCCTGTTATGTGCAGCGAGTGCCACGTAAAAAAATAATAACCCATCAATAAAGGACGCTCGGCGCCGGTGCGTGATTTTCCACTGCTTCGGCGGCCGGGTTTCCATGAGCCCGTAGGTTTAACCGATCAGTTAAATATTCCCGAGCGGCATCGTGTTGGGAAACGATGTTGAGAGGTGAGGGTATGCGGGCGGAAAGCGAGATTTTTTTATGGCAAAGACAATTTTAGTCATTGATGATGATCCGGTGGTGGTAAAATATCTGGAGAGTCTACTTCAGGATAATGGGTATGAAACGCTGACGGCCAGCTCGTCCAAGGAGGCCATGGATGTTTTGAAAAAAACCAAACCGGATCTGATGACGCTGGATCTGGAAATGCCGGGGGGGTGGGGGACGCAACTTTATCGGCAGATGACCAAGGACGAGAATCTAAGCGATATTCCGGTTATTGTGGTCAGTGGAATGGCCGGTCGTCACGCCATTCAAAAGGCAGTGGCCTATGTGGCCAAACCGTTTGATCCGGACAAGCTGATCGCCATTGTGAGAAAGGCAATCGGCGGATAGGCCGGTCGGCCGAACCGTTTTGCCGCTTTTAGATAATACTTAAGGTTATGGGCGCAGGTTTCCGGTGTTTTTCAATGCGGATGATCGGGCTTTTGAAAAACGCCGGAGCCTTTCGCCCGGACCGTATGAATATCCCGCCTGTATTAGCGCTTGTTTTTAACAATCGTTTAACATATACGCAAACAGTATGGTATAAAAACTCGGGCCTACGCCAACCTGATTTCAGCGCTATTTTATATTGATGGAATGGGAAGGATATTTGAATACGCCAGCCATAAACGAGACCCTCCTGTTGGTGGACGATGAGCCCGGCATTCGAAAAGTGCTGGGAATATCCCTTGCCGATGTCGGCTATCATGTTTTGACGGCTGAAAGCGGTGAGGAGGCATTGGCTAAGTTCCGCGAGCATTATCCCCCGATTGTCCTGACGGATATCAAAATGCCCGGTATGGACGGCATTGAACTTTTGAAGATTATCAAGAACGAAAACCCGGATACGGAAGTCATCATGATTACCGGCCACGGCGACATGGAGTTGGCCATTAAAAGCCTCAAATTTGAGGCCACCGACTTTGTGACCAAGCCGATTCGGGACGATATTTTGTCGATTGCGCTTAAGCGGGCCCGTGACCGCATCACAATGCGGGGAAAATTGCGGGCTTATACGGAAAACCTGGAGCGGTTGGTTGCTGAAAAGTCCGCCCGGTTAATTGAAGCGGAACGCCAGGTCGCCGTGGGGCAGACCATTGAGGGGTTGGTCCGGGCTTTCAGCGATATTGCCGGCGATCTTAACGGCGGAATCCGTTATTTTAATGATATGCCGTGCTATGTTTCCATTCATAGTCGTGACTTTGAAATCGTTGCGGCCAATCAGCTTTTCCGGGAGCGTATCGGAGATAAAATCGGTCATAAGAGCTGGGAGATATATCAAGGCGATAGCAAGACCAGGCCTTGTCCGGTGGAAGACACCTTTCAAACCGGCATGGGAAGGCGGGTCAAGCGTTCCATTCAATTGGCGGGTGGCGGGGTCGTGCCCGTCATGGTTCATACGGCACCGATTCGCAACCGGAACCATGAAGTGGAACTGGTTCTTGAAATTTCGGCGGATATTACTGAAATGAATCGGCTTCAAGCCGAGTTGATGACTACTCGTGCGCGCTATGAGCAACTGTTTAATGAAGTGCCTTGCTATATCAGTGTTCAGGACCGGCAATTTCAAATTACCGACGCCAATAAGCGCTTTAAGGAAGAATTCGGCGAGGTGGCCGGCGGCTTTTGCTATAAAATTTATAAACATCGCGATTCGCCATGCCCCCAGTGTCCGGTTGCCCGGACATTTGAAGACGGTCTATCCCATTCCCATGAAACGGTGGTTCGATCCAAAACCGGTGACGAGTACAATGTGCTGATTTGGACGGCGCCCATACGGGATGAAAAGGCGGAAGTTACCCAGGTAATGGAGATGTCGACCAATATTACGGAAGTGCGACAACTTGAAGATCACTTATCTTCCCTGGGGCTTCTGATTGGGTCCGTCTCGCATGCCATCAAGGGGCTTTTAACCGGGTTGGATGGCGGTATGTATCAATTGGGTGCCGGGTTTGCCAAGCAAAATGAGGCCAAAATCAAAGAAGGCTGGGAAACGGTCCGAATGATGGTGGACCGGATTCGCCGCATGATGATGGATATTCTCTACTATGCCAAGGAAAGAAATCTGAAGTGGGAGCGCACCGATGTGCCGAGCTTGGTAAAGGACAGCCTTGCCACGCTTGAAAAGGAGATACGGGATGCGGGCATCGGTCTTTCCGTGAATATCGATGCCTCCCTCGGGGATGTGGATCTTGATATCGGCATTATTCGGTCTGCGCTGAGCAATATTATCGAAAACGCCATTGATGCCTGTAAGATCGATACCGCTAAAGCCACACATCATATTTCCGTAGCGGTTCGGCAAGACAAAAAGCATATCTACTTTGAAGTAATGGATGATGGGGTCGGAATGGATCAAACGACGCAGGACAGCCTGTTTCGAACGGTTCACTCCACCAAAGGAAAGCGGGGAACCGGTCTGGGATTGTTCATGTCGAGCCGGATTATTTCTCAACAAGGCGGTTTGATCTCAGTGACTTCTTCCCCGGGCATCGGCAGCACTTTCACGATAAAAATGCCCAAAATACCGGTTCGCGCACAAAATATGGAGATGCGTTCCATAAAGGCGTAGATCCGCCGATATTTTTCCACCAACGGCCCGACCGGCATTTAACGTAGCGCCGCCTTCCATTATTCCAACTACCGGATGATGCATTTTTTAACCTTCGGCGCTGCTTCAGACCGAAACGAATCAAGTGTTTGCATGTCAAATCGGCGAGTTACTTCCCGGCAAAAGGTGGGATTCAGCACGTCGGTCATGTGAAATTGCTGCAGCACGTACAGATTGGCCCCATTGATCAAATCGGCAATTTCCCTGATGATCGAGTGACTCACCAGCGGATGAATACAGGTGGTTCGAAATTCATGCGCGATGCCGGAATTCAGGATGAGTTGAATGCTGGCGCGAATGACGGATTCATCCATGTTTGAACAAATAAGAGGCACATAGTTCTCCGGAGCGCTTTTGATGTCCATGGCAATATAGTCTATCGCATTTGCCGAAAGCAGCGCCCGAATTACTTCGGGCCGGCTGCCGTTGGTGTCAAGTTTAAGCGGATACCCGAGCTGCTTTATTTGTTCGCAAGCAGATGGAAGTTCTTCGCGCAGTGTCGGCTCGCCGCCCGTAATCACCACGCCGTCGAGAAAGCCCTGCCGTTCCGTCAGCAATTCAATGACGTCATTCAGGCTGAAGGTATCGGCCGGGTCGGTTTGGTTCAATACCAGGCTCGGATTATGGCAATACGGACAATGAAAATTACACCCGGTTGTAAAAAGAACGCAGGCGAGCTTTCCCGGGTAATCAATCATGGAATTTTTTTGAATACCGCCGAAAATCATTTTTCTGAATGGTTCCGTTGCCCTATCGGGCACATCCGACGGCCGGCACGCAGAGGCCGGGCGTGGTAGGCTCAGGGTATAGTTTGTCCGGCACCGTGGCGTTTTTATCGGGCACACAAAATGTTTTTCTCATTCGAAATTCCGCCTGTTTGCCGTCATTCCATTGTTTGACCGGCCGCAGGTACCCCACGACGCGAGAATATACTTCGGTTTCCTGGTTGCAGATATGGCAGGTTTCCTGCTCGCCTTTCAGGTACCCATGCGTGGGGCAAATGCTGAACGTGGGAGACAGGGTGAAGTAGGGAAGTTTGAAATTTCCGGCTGTTTTTCTGATGAGCGCCTTGATGGTATCGGTATCCGTGACCTGCTCGCCCAAAAAGATGTGAAGCACCGTGCCGCCGGTGTATTTGGTTTGAAGATCATCCTGAAGCATGAGGGTTTTGAAGATATCCTGAGTATAATTCACCGGCAAATGGGTGGAATTGGTGTAATATGGTGCCGCGCCGTTTTGATACTGCTCTTCGTTCGAGCAGATGATGTTTGAATATCTTTTTTTGTCCAGCATGCACAATCGGTAGGATGTGCCTTCTGCCGGCGTGGCTTCCAGGTTGAAAATGTCTCCGGTGCTTTCCTGAACCGCAGCCAACAAATTTCTCAGAAAATCCATCACCTCCAGGGCGAACTCTCTGCCGTTGTCGCTGGCGATGTCTTCACCCATAAAATTTAAACAGGCTTCGTTCATTCCCAGAATGCCGACGGTTGAAAAATGATTTTTCCAATACAGGCCGCTGCCATTTTTAATTTCGCTCAAATAATGTTTGGAATAGGGATAGAGGTTGTTTTCGGTGAATTTTTCAAGTACCTTTCGCTTAATGGCAAGGCTTTCAACCGCTAAATTCACTTTTTCTGTTAATGAGGTATAAAATTCTTCCCTGGTGGCGGATTCATAACCGATTCTCGGCAAGTTGATGGTGACCACGCCGATGGAGCCGGTCAGGGGGTTGGCGCCGAACAGGCCGCCGCCGCGCTTGAGAAGCTCCCGGTTATCCAGCCGAAGCCGGCAGCACATGGAGCGCGCATCTTCAGGCGACATGTCCGAATTAACGAAGTTTGAAAAATAAGGAATGCCATATTTCCCAGCCATTTGCCAGACTAGATCAAAATTCGGGTTGTCCCAGTCGAAATCGGCCGTAATATTGTAGGTGGGAATGGGGAACGTGAACACGCGTCCTTTTGCGTCCCCTTCCATCATGACCTCGGCGAAGGCCTTGTTGATCATGTCCATTTCCGGTTGAAACTCTCCGTAAGTGTATTGCTGATTTTCGACGCCGCCGTGAATCACGGGTTGATTTTTCAGCAAGGGGGATACAAACAGATCCATGGTGATATTGGTGAAAGGGGTTTGAAATCCAACACGGGTGGGGATATTGATGTTGAACACAAATTCCTGCAACGCTTGCTTGACCTCACTGTATTCAAGGTTGTCAAAGCGCACAAAGGGTGCCAGCAGGGTGTCGAAATTGGAGAGTGCTTGAGCACCGGCCGCTTCCCCCTGAAGGGTGTAGAAAAAGTTGACGATTTGCCCGAGTGCGGATCTTAAATGCTTTGGCGGAGCGCTTTCCACTTTTCCTTCAACGCCTTTAAAGCCCTGCCGCAGCAAATCCTTTAAATCCCAGCCGACGCAGTAGACCGACAATAAACTGAGATCATGAATATGAATGTCCCCACTCTTGTGGACTTCCCTGATTCTGGGCGGATAAATTTTACTCAGCCAGTATTCGGAGGTGACATCGGATGAAATGTAGTTGTTCAGCCCCTGCAGAGAATAACACATATTGCTGTTTTCTTTTATTTTCCAATCCATCTTTTTAATATAATGTTCGACCAGGTCCACATTGACCTTGGTGGCGATATTCCGAATCTGGGCATGCTGTTCCCGGTAGATGATATAGGCCTTTGCGGTTTTGTAATAAGGGGAATCGAGAAGAACCCGCTCCACAATATCCTGAATTTCTTCTACTTCCGGAATAGGGCCGAGCCTCAGTTCATGGGCCAGTGTCAGGACCCTGAGCGTCAGCTTTTTTGCCTCCCGGTCGGTAAACTCCGCGGTGGCCTGCCCTGCCTTGGTGATGGCTTCGGTGATTTTGGATGAATTAAACTCTACAACCCGTCCGTCTCGTTTTTTTATCTCTTCAATCACTGGTGGCACCTCTGCGATTCCAAAAAGTTAGGGGTTAATCATTTCAACTAAACCGGGTCATGACGCGAACAAAAAATACGCTGAAAAACAGGAAGTGCCAATTCGAAAAAAGCAGTTTTCAGCTTGCGGGCTTATCCGCATTGTGTCTGATTTCTACCGGTTCCGCATGGGCACGGGGTAGGAAATAGCGTGGCCGAAAAAATCAACCGACATCGGCACCTGGAAACGTACTTATCCAATATATGGGTATGTGTCAACAAAAAAAATCAATATATGGGGCTTGTGCGCCATAACAAAAAACGTCGATATTCCGGGAGGTAACAGCCGGAGGTGCCGAATCGGCCGTCATTCGGTATCGGCCTCGATACGCTTTTGGTGAGGTATGCGCAGAGTGTTCGCCGGGGCGGTGACCCAAATATAATCGGCGGCGGTAGGCTCGATATCTCCGCCCGCTTCAGCCGGGTACACCGTGCGGTAATCCGCTGGAAAGCGGTTGAACGCGCGATTGGGTATTCCGAATTTTCGAAAGATGTGGCCGTTGCCGACCAGTACCGCCATTTTGCCGGTGGGAGAATGGCGGGCGATGGTTTCGGCCATGGTATCCTCCCAAGCGCACTGGGCTTCGTAAAACGCTTCAAAATCATCACGTCCGGGAATTCTGTGGTGCGAATAGATTTTTTGAAGATAGCCGCGGTGCTCGACGTCTGTAAAGTCTATGGCACCGGGCAGGTGTCGCTTTTCCTCATCCGATAACGATGCGATGCCACCGATGCTGATCTTGGGCGGAATATGAAACGGTAGGTTCAGACCAATTAAAGGCAGATGATTTGCTTTTACGAATTGGAGGATTGGTCGATACAGTGCGTAATGGTAACGCCAATTGGCATACCAATGAACCTTTTTAAGAAATTGATTCTCATCCATCTTTCCGTCGGACCATACATCCAGTTGCGGCTGATAGGTGCGGTCGAACATTTCCATTCCAACGGCCAGGCCCGGAAATCGATTGTGAAGCGAGGTAAGAATTTTTAGTTGAATTTCATGATGTTCGGCGTTGGTATGGGATTCTCCGATGTAGATCACTGTTACGGTGGATAGATCCGCCATCATCGTTTCGAAGGGAATTTGCCTGCCGGTGTTGGTCGCAATAATGCTTCCCGGCGCAAATGACATGGTGCGATCCTTTAAGATGAGTTGCATTCGCTTGGGACGTTCCGCGCATCCCCAGAAGGCCGCCATCAGGAATAAGCAGACGATCAGGAGTACAAAAAATGCCCCGCTATGCGGTACCTGCGGATCTTTTTTTTTCAAGACTTGATCTTTCAGTCAAATTGCGGCAGAAATATATCGAATCCATCAATAAAGAGCTAAGACGGGCGCGGAGAGCAAGTACACATGAGTTTCAATCCTCAACCTTTTTTCAGGAAAATCATTCCGCCATGGTATGATTCAAAATTTTTGTGTGCCATGCAACTTATATTCATGCTTTGCATATTTTTATTCGGCTGCGTTGGCATATCCGCAGCCGGCGAAACGGACCAATACCAAGGTGTTCTCTGGGTTCCCTCGCTGTTGATATTCCTGAGCGGAACCGTCTTTCTCTCAACTGCCGTTCGCTTGGTGCACCGCCGGGAGCCAGGTTGACTTATTGGGGTTTTGACGTGCCTTCCCCGGACGCGCTTTTTTCAATGTAGTGCTTAAAGTTCATACTGTTATAGCTGTCATCGTGAATGAATCGAATCAGTTTCAAGAACATATCATCGGAAATAAATCCGGGGATATTGCTCATGGATTTATTTTCTTCAATGGGCACATTGATCTTCGTGCCGTCCGGTTTCAGAAAAAAGGTTGCCGGAAGACCCCGGACAAAGTAGGTTGCGGTCAGTTTTCCTTCCTTATCGGTGTCTATGAGGATGGATATGAAATTTTCATTCAGATAATCAATGATATCATTGTTGGCGAAGGTTCTTTTTTTCATTTCTTTGCAAAAATGACACCAGTCCGCATAGAAATGCAGAAAAATTTTTTTCCCTTCCTTTTGACTCAAGGCCAGACCTTCATCATAAGGGTGCCACTTGATTTGTTTTGCGGCTGTAACGTTTGCGGCGCAAACCAAACATGAAACCAAAACAAAGCCAATGATCACCAACATTTTTTTTGCCATAGAAAAGACTCCTTACATCTGGCCCACAAAAAAATTCAATTTATTCAGTACGAGCATCATTCCGATAAGAATCAGAAGAATACCGGCTGCAGGATTTAAATATTTAATCGCCTTGACCGCCTTTTTAATAAAAAATAATAAAAGGTTTGCAAACATGGAAAGCACCAGAAAGGGAATTGCCAATCCCGCTGAATAAAGAGATAAAAGAAGAATCCCCTGAAGCACTGTCTCCTTGCTGCTGGCGATAATCAGAATTGAGCCGAGCAATGGGCCGATACAGGGGCTCCATCCGGCGGCGAACGCCATGCCGACCAAAAAGGTGCCGAAAAAGTGGAGCGGCTTTTTATCCAGATGGACCCGTTTTTCAAAATCAAGGGCTCGGAACCGGAAAATACCGGTCAGGTGGATACCGAGGATGATGATCAGAATGCCGCCGCCGACGCGGATATAATCGATATATTTAAACAGCAGATTGCCCAGATATGAGGCCGAGGCCCCCATCAGAATAAATATAAGCGAAAAGCCCAGCACATAGGACACGGTTGAAGAAATCACCTTTTTCCGGACATCTTTTCCCTTCAGCGTGGTTAGTTCTTCCAGGGAAAATCCGGAGATAAAGGTGAAGTAGGCCGGTATCAGTGGTAATATGCAGGGTGAAAAAAAAGAGAGTAGCCCCGCAATGAAGGCGGCCCAATATGAGACGGGATCTGTGAACATATGTGTTTCCTGAACCGGCCTTGCCTAAAGTTTTTAAATCATATCCTTTCGTTTGAAAGGAATCAAACAGAAAGAAACAAAATCATTTAAACCGTCTGGCTCGCCGTTTATCGGCTAAGTTCTCTTGAGCGTTCGGCTGCTGCGACAATGGCATTCACAATATGCGACGAAACCCCGTTGGCCTCCATATGACTGATGGCCGCCGCTGTTGTGCCTCCAGGAGAGGTTACTTTTGCCCGAAGGGTTTCGGGGGAAGCATTCCCTTGAGTTAATAATGCGACCGCCCCCTCCATGGTGGTAATGGTTAGCGCTTTTGAATCGCTAGCGGTCAACCCGAGTTGAATGCCGGCAGCGATCATTAATTCCGCAAGGTAAAATACATAGGCCGGCCCCGAGCCGGACAACGCTGTAACGGCATCCAAGTCTTTTTCCTGAAATTGTATAACCTTGCCCATTGAGGCCAAAATGAGGCGCGCGTTTTCAATATCTTCCAGGGTGCAGCTGATATTGGGACTCATTCCGGACATGCCCCTTAGCACTAATGCCGGCGTATTGGGCATGACGCGAATAATCGGAAGGTTCGATCGCGCTTCCGGTGAAAGGGAAGCGTACAAAGCGGTCTCTATTTTTTCTAATCTGATCCCCGCTGCAATGGAGATGATTAACTTTCGTCTGGGCTTATCTTCGGATGGATTTATCGCGATATCGGACAATACCTCGTTGATTTGTTGGGGTTTAACGGCTAAAAAAATAATGTCGCAACCGGATAACATAGACCTGTTATTCAGAGATGTTGTGATTCCGTAAGTCTTTTTCAGATCATCGAGTCGTTCCACTCGAACGTCGCTCGCGAAGATGTTTTCAGGCGTGACCAATTTAGCGCGGATCACCGCGCCAATGATTGCTTCCGCCATGTTCCCGGCGCCGACAAATCCGATCTTTTGTTCCATTTGTGTTGTCCTTTCAAAATCATACACCGAAGGCCGTCTGCAACCGTTCAATAGGCGTTGTATTGGGTTAACATAGTGCGCTTACAATACTTTTCAACCCTTTGGGATGAAAGTTCTTTCTCCTCTTACGCAAAGGATTGGGGGCATGTCAATCATTTTGCTTGAAAATACTTGACATATTTTTTAGGATGTATTTAATTTTCTTGGAATAATTTGACTGAGTGCCGGAAAAGGCGGTCTGGGTGGCCAATGCGCCGAATTCCTTTGGCGGTCATCTTTATGGTGTAGTATTGTTTTGATAGGCGCCCGCCGATTGACCGGGGGCAGAATAGCGAGTGTTCCCTTATGTTTATTATTGGTTATTTTTTTATGGCGGCAGCGAAAGTGATTGACTATGTGCTGCTGTTTTTTTTGGTCATCGTTTTTGCGCGCGCTGTGTTGTCCTGGGTTAATCCGGATCCTTATAACCCGATTGTTCGGTTTATCAACAGCGTTACCGAGCCGGTGCTCTATCGCATTCGCCGCTCGATTCCGGTGACATTCGGCGGTATCGATCTTTCGCCCATTATTGTTTTTTTGGCTATTGTGTTTTTAAGGGAATTTTTGGTAAAAAGCCTCTTTTCACTGTCGGAAATGTTGTTGTAACTACCAGAAAGGCAGGTGTGCATGACCGGAATCTCTCCCCTTGACATTCAGCAGCGCCAGTTTCGAATTAAATTCAGAGGGTTTGACATCAGGGAAGTCGATGCTTTTTTAGAACAAATCGCTGACACGATTGAGTCGATGCAAACGGAATCCACTCGGCTTCGTGACGAAATTCAACGGATGGCTTCGGAGTTAAAGGGGCATAAGGAACGCGAAGAGTCGTTTAAACGGGCCATGCTGGTTTCACAGCAAACCATTGAACAGATGAAGGAAAATGCTCAAAAGGAGGCCGAACTCATCGTTGCGGATGCGGAAGTCAGGGCTGAGAAAATTCTAAACCGTGCTCATAACCGGTTGGCGCAGCTTCATGAGGATATGGCCGAACTCAAGCGTCAACGGGTTCAGATAGAGGTTCAGATTCGTTCGGTTCTTGAAACCCATTCCAAGCTGCTCGATCTCGGTAAGGAAGAACTCAGGTCTTTGGATGAAGAAGACAGCAAGATCAAGCTGCTGACGAAATAGGATCCGGTTGAAAATTCAGAGGATAATGAATGGCAAAATTAGATGCCTTTTTCAAACTAATGCACGATCAGGGCGCATCCGACCTTCACTTGGCTTCAGGGCAACCGCCGGCGCTGCGGCTTCGAGGCGACATTGAACGGATCAAATACAAAACCCTCGATAACGATGAGCTTCGTTCGATGCTCTATGAGATCGCTTCCGAGGAGAAAATAAAGGTTTTTGAAGAAACAGGAGATGTTGATTTCGGTTATGAAATTCCCGGCATGGCTCGTTATCGCGCCAATTTTTTCATGCAAAAAAATGGTGTCGCTGCGGTATTCAGGGAGATTCCGAGCCAGATTATGACCGCCGAGCAACTCGGGTTGCCGCCGGTCATTCCGAAATTATCCGGGTTGCCCAGGGGCCTGGTGCTGGTTACGGGGCCTACCGGCTCTGGTAAATCAACGACGCTGGCTGCCATTATCGATGTGGCCAATCGTACGCGCAAGGATCACATCATTACCGTTGAGGATCCTATCGAGTTTGTTCATCAGAGCCAGGGCTGCATCGTTAATCACCGTGAAGTCGGGCTTCATACCAAAACGTTCAGCGCAGCCCTTCGCGGCGCCTTGCGTGAAGATCCGGACATTATTCTGGTCGGTGAAATGCGGGACAGGGAGACCATCTCTCTGGCCATTGAAGCCGCTTCTACCGGGCACCTGGTATTTGGCACACTTCATACTTCCAGTGCCGCCAAAACCATAGACCGTGTGGTGGAAGTGTTTCCGGCCAATGAGCAGGCGCAGATTCGCTCGACGCTCGCGGACGGCATTCGGGCAGTAGTGGCCCAGGTGCTTTTTAAGCGGATCGATAAACCGGGCCGGTGTGCCGCACTTGAGATTATGATTGCCAGCCCGGCCGTTCGCAACCTGATTCGGGAGTCCAAAACACACCAGATTCCTTCCATGATTCAGACTGGAAAGAAATACGGCATGTTGCTTCTCGACGATGCGATTATGGAATTATATCAGAAGGGATGGATCAGCCCGGATGAGGCCTATATGAAGGCCAATGACAAATCCAGATTCCGGCCCTTCATTAAAGCGCCGCCTGCGGATTTTACCGAGGCGTAACCGGGAGTGCCTTCATTTTGAGAGGACCGTATCGACGGGTAGGGGCTTGATAGGATGAAAAAACAGGAAATCGACCATATATTGACACGAATGCTGGATGCGCACCGTAACGTGTCGGATTTGAATTGGACGGTTGGAAAGCCGTTGCAAGTGGAAAGCGCCGGAGAATTGATTCCCGTGGAAATGGAGCCACATTTCGGCAACCTGACGCCCTTTCAAACGGAGATTTTTGCCCTGAATCTGATCAATCAGGATCATCGCCTGACGGAAAAGCTGTTGACGGAAGGCTCTTGTGATCTTTCCTACCATCTGGCCGGAAAGGCGCGTTTCCGGGTCAATATCTTTTCACAATCCAATTATATTTCAGCGGTTTTAAGAAAACTTGAGACCAAGATTCCCACGATTCGCGAGCTGGAGCTTCCGGAAATTTTTTATAAAATCGCGCAGGAACGAAATGGCATTGTCTTTGTCACCGGTGCCACCGGGTCCGGAAAATCAACCTCTCTGGCGGCCATTCTGGACCAGGTAAATGAAACCAAATCCGTTCATGTGGTCACCTTGGAAGATCCCATTGAATATCAGCACCCGCACAAGAAATCGACGTTCAATCAGCGGGAACTGGGGGCGGATTTTAGCGCCTTTGCCAGCGGATTGCGTGCCGCCCTTCGTCAGGCCCCCAAGGTGATTCTGGTCGGCGAAATGCGGGATCGGGAGACGGTTGAGATCGGACTGAGCGCCGCGGAAACCGGCCACCTCGTGTTGACCACACTGCATACGGTGGATGCAGGGCAAACCATAAACCGCATTCTGGGTATGTTTAACACGGAAGAGGAGAATCAAGTCCGTATACGGCTGGCGGACACCTTGCGTTGGATTGTCGGGCAGCGGCTGTTGCCCAAGGTGGGCGGTGGACGAATCGCGGCCTTTGAGATACTCGGCACCAACCTGCGGGTAAAAGAATCGATACTCCATGGTGAATCCGAGGGCAAGACCTTTTACGAAATGATGCAGGCGGGACGCCCCTTTGGCATGATCACCTTTGATGAATACATTGCGGATCTTTATGAGAAGGGGTTGGTTTCGCAGGAGACGGCTATGGCCTATGCTTCCAGAAAGGCCGTCATGAGCCGGAGCATTGATTCGGTCAAAAGCTCCCGAGGAGAAGCCACCACGGATATCAACTCTCTTGAAATTGACCGGGAATACCAGAAATCCGTCCGCAAATAAGACCGGAACCGGTAATGCACCGGGAACATGGAGCTTTTGAATAAAATGAATGTTGTTTGCGACAACTGCCAGAGCAAATTCACTATTCCGGACGATAAAATTCCTTCAGGGAAAACCGTGACGCTTAAATGCACCAAATGCGAAAGCCGAATAACGGTGACCGGTCCGCCTGCCCCTTCAAGCGATGCAACGGCCGTGATGGATTCGGATATTTCAAATACGGAGGAAAGCCCGTTTGGCTATATGGAGGAGGGGGTCGAAACCGCGCTGATTTGTGAATCGGACCCGTCTATCAAAAGTCAAATCAAGGCTGCCCTCGCTGAAATGGGGTATCGAATGACGGAAGCCGCGGATGCCCGCAGTGCGTTGCGGAATATGCGGTATCATGAGTATGATGTGGTGGTTGTCAATGAATTGTTCGGCACGAACGACCCCGGCGCCAACGGGGTCCTGATCTATTTGGAACGTCAGTTGATGTCGGTACGCCGGAATATTTTTGTGACGCTGTTAAGCCGGCGGTTTCAAACCATGGATCAGATGATGGCCTTTAATAATAGTGTTGATTTGATTCTTAATATCGACAATATCGGCGAGTTTGGTAAAATTTTGACTCGCGCTTTAAAGGAAAAAAAAGCGTTTTACCGTGTTTTCAGGGAAACGATGAAGAAGATTGGACGCTACTAATTTTATTATCCCGGGGGATACTCATGATGAAACCCGCCGGATCGGAGTAATGGCATGCCTAAGTACACATGTAACGATTACCGCCAGGAGATGCGGTTGATCGGATTAAAAAAGCAATTGCAAAATGGGGATCTTAGCGAAACGCAAAGGCAACAGGTGGCATCCGAGATCGAGAAACTCGAGCAAGAGATGCAGATGGATTGATATTTACCCCGGAATTTGTCACGCAAGGCCGGATACTTTGATTTGAAAGCGCCTATTCATTCATATGCCGACAACCTGTATCTTATTGAATTGACCCCGCCCTTGGCGGGGTTTTCGCGGTTTATTGGGGCGTGGGCTTATAAGGGGCCCTCTACGGTTCTCGTGGATGTCGGACCGGCCGCAACTGTTCCTTTATTACGGCAGGCGCTTCAAAAAATAGGGATTACGCATCTCGATTATATCCTTCTGACGCATATTCATTTGGATCATGCGGGCGGCGTCGGGGCGTTGTCTCTTCATTTTCCCGATACCCCGATCGTTGTCCATGCAAACGGTCTCGCGCATTTGATGGCGCCGGAGCGTCTTTGGGCCGGCTCCCTGACCACGCTTGGCGAAACGGCAAAAGCTTATGGCCCCCTCACCGCTGTCCCTGCGCCGCTGCTCATGGCGGCAGACCGGTTTAAGTCCCCTGCCATCACGCCATTGGAGACCCTCGGGCATTCGCCGCATCATGTGAGTTATCTAACCCCCGATTATTTATTTGCCGGTGAAGCTGGCGGCGTCTGTATTCAGCTGCCGGACGGGCGATCCTGGATGCGGCCCGCCACCCCCGCGACGTTCTTTCTTGATAAAGCCCTGTCCAGCTTGAATGCCTTGATCGCCCTGAACCCCGATACCATCTGCTATGGCCATTTCGGTCTTCAACCCGATGCGGCGCAATACCTGGTTCGTCACCGGGCGCAGCTTCTTTTTTGGGAAAGAGTGATCGAATTGGAAGCCAAATGTGGCCCCACGGAGAATCTGGTAACGCGTTGCCTTGACCGGCTGCTTTCAGAAGATCCGGAGCTGGTGGGTTATGATCAATTGCCGGAAGCAGAGCGGGAACGGGAAGTGTTTTTTTTAACCAATAGTATCAAGGGGTTTTTAAGTTGGTGCCTGAAAGATTCCGATCCATTGAGATGAAGGAAGCGGATTTCAGACGACGTCTTGCGCAGATGATGGTCGGCCCCGTTTTTCCTGAAAAACAGTTTCTCCTCTCAACGACCACTTACCGGCAAGTTTATGCCATGGCGGCCGATATTCGGGCATATTTCGGCGCCGACAACGCAGTGGAACAGGTAGTTTGCTTATGCACCGACCATCGAGGCGTAACGGCAGCCGCCGTGCTGGCTGCGCTGGCGGGCGGTCTCACGCTTGTGCTGCCTTATGCCTTTGATCTTCAGGTTCTTGAGGCGTTGCGGCAATCGACCGGTTTTCGCCACGCGATTATTGACAGCCCAAGAGACCTGCCGCCCGGTGTTCGGGGGATTGTGCCGAGTATCGCGGAAAGGCGCTGGTCCCCGGTGCCGGAATCCATGCCGGTGAATCCCGAAAGAACGTGGATGTATTTATTTACGGGGGGTACCACCGGCGCTCCGCGCCTGTGGCCCAAAACCGTTCGCAACCTTTTGGCCGAGTCGTTCTATTTGCAGGATACGCACCAGGTAACTGCCGGTGATCGCCTGGTGGCGACGGTCAATCCCCATCATATTTACGGTCTGCTGTATTCCATTTTGCTGCCGGTGGCCGCCTCGGCATCCGTGTTTGCATGCACGCCGTCTTTTCCGGCGGAAATCGAAACGGCGCTGCGTGAAAGCGCAGCCACCCTTTTAATTAGCGTACCGGCGCATTACCGTGCGTTAAACGGATACCCGCTTAAGGCCCTTGCCCTGCGACGGGCCTTTTCGTCCGCGGGTCTGCTTGCGGCCCAAGATGGGGAAGCCTTCAGCACTCAGACCGGCGTTGACATTGTTGAAATTTACGGTTCCACCGAAACCGGCGGCGTGGCCTCGCGCATTCGGGCCGCTGGGCAGGTCGATTTTGCGCCTTTTGAATCCGTCGATCTTCAAATAGAAGGGGAATCCATGCGGATTCGATCCGACTATCTTTCACCGGGCCTGATCGAAGCCTCCGACGGCTATTTCCAATTGAGTGACCGGGCGGTTGCCACGGCGCAGAACCGGTTTATGCTCTTGGGCCGCGCCGACGGTGTCGTTAAGGTCGGCGGCAAGCGGGTCGATATGGAAGCGGTCCGGCAAACCTTGAGACAGGATCCGCGCATCGAGGAGGCCGTGGTTATTGCGCTGCCCGTTGGCAAGGCGCGCGAGAACCAAATTGTCGCCGTGGTCGAGGGAAACTTGAGTGTGGAAGAGTTGACCTGGGCGTCTCGGAAGGCGTTAGAAGCTTATGCCTGCCCGCGTCGTTTCAAAATTATTGATAAAATTCCCACCACCGGTACCGGGAAATTCGATCGGAAAACCATTGAGGGAATGTTTTTATGACCCCGTCAACCTTGCCTTTCGATGGTCGGTCGGTGTACGAATGGCGACTGGATGGTTAGAATTTTTTTAGAGAATAATTTGGTTGTGCTTGAATATGAGTTACAGTTACGAAGTGAATTTGAAAGTTGCCTTTCACGACCTGGACCCCATGCGGGTGGTTTGGCACGGCAATTATTTTAAATATTTTGATGTGGCCCGGTTCGGGCTTTTTGCCGCGGCCGGGATTGATTTGTATGATTACATGATCAATAAAAAGTTTGTTTTTCCGTTGACCCGCTCCTCCATCAAGCACATAGCGCCGTTGCGGCCTTTTGATGAGTTTATGTGTCGTGCGACCGTGACCGAGGCCGAATACAAGATCGTGATGCAGTTTGAAATTCGTCTGCTGCGGGACGGGTCGCTCTGCGCCCGGGGCACCAGCGAGCATGTGGCGGTCCGGTATCCGGAGATGGAATTGGAATTTGAAATTCCCGATGACATTCGCTGTGCATTGGGTTTTTGCTAGTTGCTGGCGGCCGGACATC
This sequence comes from Desulfobacterales bacterium, assembly GCA_034003325.1. NCBI lineage: Bacteria > Pseudomonadati > Thermodesulfobacteriota > Desulfobacteria > Desulfobacterales > Desulfobacterales bacterium. The sequence continues at coordinate 73,684 of JAVEYW010000008.1, read as the reverse complement.
CACTCCGTCAAAAAATGCAGATGACCAATCGATGGTTAAAGAAAATACGATGGAACGCCATAGTCCTCTTTGCTTTGGGTACGAACGCCTGGCGGCCTGGTCAGGGCTGCTGGATCAGATCAATGTGTTTCCCGTGGCGGATGCGGATACGGGGAGAAACCTGAAGATCAGCCTTTCGCCGTTACGTTGGCCGTTCGAAGATGCGGAAGTATCGGTCCGGGGTCTGATGCGGGCGGCAATCGGAAACAGCGGAAATATCGCCGCCCCCTTTTTTGCCGAATTGCTGAAAGCCGAAATCACGGGCGGGCTGGGTGCGGCCATTCATCGGGGGCGGCAAAAAGCAAAACAGGCCATCAGTGATCCGCAACCCGGCACCATGCTGTCGGTGTTCGATGCGCTGGCCGGTATGGTTCCGCCGGACAACGGTTGGGAAGCGACCGCTGAAAATGCCGCCTCGGTTATTCACTGTATGGAAAAGGCGGTGGCCGACACGGCGGATATCCTGCCCGCGGTCAAACGGGCCGGTGTGATCGATGCTGGTGCCCTGGGTGTTTTTATCTGCCTGGAGGCATTTTTTGCCCGCCTTTCGGGGCGTTCCGAAGCGTTGCGGCCGGTAACGGATATTTTTCCGGGCAAGCTTAAAATCGCCGCTGAATGGCCGGGGCGCATCGAACTTGGCAACGGGTATTGCGTCAATACGCTGATTGAAGCCGACATAAGTGTCGACGAAGCCCGCCATCGCTTTTCAAGTTGCGGACACAGCATGGTGCTGAATGAATCCGCCGGCCGTCTTAAACTTCATTTGCATACCGAAGACACCGCCCGGCTGCGCAAGCGTGCGGACGTGCTCGGCCGAGTGCTGGCCTGGTCTGAAGAGTCGATGGATGCAGCGGTGCCTGAAATTCAACAGTTCAGCCCTTCCGCGCCTGTTCATATCATAACCGACGCCGCCGGCTCCATCACTCAGGCGGATGCCGCCGCGCTGGGCATCACCCTGCTGAACAGCTATCTTGTCATGGGGGATCGGGCCTTTCCGGAAACGCTTTTTGATCCTGACGAACTGTATGCGGCCATGGCGCAGGGCCAACAGGTATCCACGGCTCAGGCCTCGATTTTTGAGCGGGAGCAATCTTACCTGAGCGCCGTCCGCCGGTTTGATTCCGTGCTTTACTTGTGTGTGGGATCGGCCTTTACCGGCAATTGTCAGGCCGCGCTCACCTGGCAGGCCCGGCACGAGCGCGCGGATGGCTTTACGGTTATCGACACGGGTGCAGCTTCCGGCCGTTTGGGCATCATCGCGCAGGCTGTGGCACGGTTGGCCCGGGGCGGTGCCGATGCCCGCCGGGTCATTGATTTCGCCCATGCGGCGGTGGAAGAGAGTTGTGAATTGGTCTTTCTGGACCAGCTCAAGTTTTTGGCCGCAGGCGGCAGGATTTCAAAAACGCGTGGATTTTGCGGAGATCTGCTGAGCCTTAAACCGGTCATTTCACCCACCCGGGAAGGGGCGGTTAAGGTGGCCGTGGTCCGGCATCGGAAGGACCAACTGGCATTTGCCCTGACGCGGTTGCGGCAGCGCTTTAATTCAAAGAGCGCGCCCCTGGTCCTGTTGCAATATTCGGACAACCGCTTTTGGGTGGAAAATGCGGCTGCCGCTCAAATTCAAACCCTGCTGCCGGCTGCGGAAATTATGGTACGACCGCTGTCTCTGACCTCCGGTGCTCACATGGGGCCGGGTACCTGGGCTATGGCATATTTGCCGGCAATTCCAACGTCCGCCGTATGATGAGGGAATCTTATGAAAATGAGAAAGTTGATTCGATCTTCCGGAATCTGGAACTCGGTGCGGGTGCATGTGCTCGGGGAGGAAGGCGAGTGACTCTGCCCGAGCGGTTTATCGTCGTGATACCGGTCTATAATCACGGGCGCACCCTTGCGGCCGTGGTTCGAAAATGCATGAAATCGGGGTTTGCAGTGATCGTAGTGGACGACGGCTCCACCGACGGTGGGTCTCATGCCGTTCAGGATGCGCCCCCCGTTTGCGTGTTGCGCCATGGGGTTAACCGGGGGAAAGGCGCGGCCTTGCTGACCGGCATGCGGGCGGCGGTTGCGCAGGGCGCCGATTGGGCGATTACCCTGGATGCCGACGGTCAGCATGACCCTGAAGAGGCGCATGTTTTGATTCAGGCCTTGCGTGACGTACCCCCTGAAACCCGACCGATTGTGGTCGGATGCCGAAAGGCCATGCTGGCGGCTGGCGCGCCCTGGACCAGCCGGTTCGGCCGTGAATTTTCAAATTTCTGGATCAAAATGGCAGGGGGGCCCCTGACAACCGATTCTCAAAGCGGATTTCGCATTTATCCATTACCGGAAGTGCTGGACCTCGGCGTTACGGCCAGGCGTTATCAATTCGAAATCGAGGTGCTGGTCAAAGCTGGGTGGCACGGAATACCGGTAATCGAGGCACCCATCGGTGTGATCTACCCGCCCGGCCGGGAGCGGATTTCCCATTTTCACCCATTTTTCGATTTTCTTCGCAATACCGGAATGTTCACGCGCCTGATCACGCAACGGGTGATGCACGGGATGCCGCAATGACGGCGGGCCATCTCATCCATGCGTAAACTCTTTTATCATCTGCTGACGCTTGCCTCAAAGGTCTTCGGCACATGGGTGTTCGTGGGGATATCGCGCGGTATTGCGGCCGGGTATTTTCTCTTGTTCCCGCGGCGGGTCGCTGTGGGTGTCCGGTTTTACCGCGCGCTGTTTCCGGACCAAAGCCTGCGCCGGCATTTGAGGTGCACCTGGAAACAATTTCAAAATTTCACCTCTGTGTTTCTGGACCGGTACTTGCTGCAGGACGGCGTGCGCATTGATTACAGCTTCGAGGGGCGGGATCATTTGCTGCAAGCCATGCGGAAAAACGAAGGGGGGATTCTGCTCATGACCCATATGGGCAATTGGGAGGTGGCGGCGCACCTCTTACAGCAAAGCCTGCCGGAGTTGCGGCTGATGCTTTATATGGGCCAACGTGCAGGAGACGAGATCGAGCATCTGCAAAAGCGCGATTTAAAAGCCGGCGGGATTCATGTCCTGGCCGTGGACCGGGAAGGCGATTCTCCCTTTGCCCTGGTGGAAGCGGTTTCGTTTCTCCAATCGGGCGGCTTTGTTTCCATGGCCGGAGATAGAATCTGGCGGCGCGATCAGCGGGCGATACCGGTGCGGTTTCTGGGCCGCGAGGTTCGGCTGCCGGAGGCACCCCATGTGTTGGCTTTGGTTTCGGGCGCGCCGCTTTTTATTTTTTTCGCATCCAAAACGGGCCGGCGCACCTATCATTTCAGCGTGTCCCCTCCGGTTTATGTTCCTGCGCAGTCCCGCAAGGACCGTCGCTCGGCGATTGACCGGTCTATCCAAGCATACGCGAATCTAATGGAACACCAACTCCGCCGCACACCGTTCGAGTGGTATCATTTTGAGCCGTTTCTGGGACCGAAGCGCCATTAGGTTTTGAATTCAGACGGTTTTTATAGTACAACCGCTGCCGGTGAAATAACTTCGATGAAGGACGACCAATCGATATGACGCGTGATGAAATAGTGACCCGAATGCTGACGGTGTTTTCCCGGCAATTCGAGATCGAGCAACCCGACCTGAATGAAAATTTGCGTGAGGCCTATGAGTTCGACAGCATTGACGCCATCGAGTTATTGCGTGAAATCGAGATTCTGCTGGGTTCCGAGTTGACCCGCGAAGAAAAAAAGCGGGCCATGGGCATCGGCACCATCAACCAGATTGTGGATTATGTGATGGACCTGGCAATAGCGCGGTCTTTCGGCACCGTGCCGGCTGCGAACAATTAATGCAACATTCCGGTATTTATGAATAGAAGAGTTGTTATTACGGCATGTTCCGCCATTACTCCCATTGGGCACGGCCGGGTGGCTATTGTAGACGCCCTGACCAAGGGCGTTTCAGGGGTTAAACCGTTGCGCAGCGACGGCCTGATTACCCAGCACATTCATTCCGGCGTTTTCGGCACCGTGGATTATCCGATTGAATATGATTTCAAGCGCGGAGACCGCAAGACCATGGGGCCGGTATCCTATTATGCCTGCCAGGTGGCCAAGGAAACGTTGGCGCAGTCCGGCTTGAGCCGGGAGTTTATCACGTCGGGCCGCCTGGGCGTGGCGTTTGGGTCCACGCACGGCAGCCCTTCCGTGCAACGGCAGGTTTACCGGACCTTTTTCGGTCAAACGGAGGCCGGGCTTTCCAGCATCGGTGCCGTGGATTACCTGAAATCGATGGTGCATACCACCGCGGTCAACATCACCAAGATGTTCGGCATCACAGGGCGAGTGATTTCCTCGTCCACGGCCTGCACGACCAGCAGCCAATCCCTGGGGTTCGGTTATGAAGCGGTCAAGTTCGGCTTGCAGGATGCCATGCTCTGCGGCGGCGCGGATGAATATGATACCACCACGGTGGCGGTGTTTGATAACCTGCTGGCCTGCTCGGTGGATTTCAACGATACGCCGCACCTGACGCCGCGGCCGTTCGACGTTCGGCGCGATGGTCTCGTGGTCGGGGAAGGCGCCGGCGCCGTGCTGCTTGAAGAATACGAAGCCGCGAAAAAGCGCGGCGTACCGATTTTCGGGGAGGTGGTTGGGTTTGCCTGTAATAATAACGGCGGGGATTTGATTCTGCCCAATTTGGATGGCATCACTCAGACCATTCGCCTGGGCCTTGAAAGCGCCCGTTTGAACACCGACCAGGTCGATCTGGTCAGCGCTCACGCCACGGCCACCAAGATGGGCGATGTGATCGAAGCGCAGGCCATCGCCAAAGCCTATGGGCAACCAACGCCTCGGGTAGTAGGCCTGAAAAGCTATATGGGGCACACCATGGCGTCCTGCGGCGTGATTGAGACCATCCTCACCTTATATATGATGTACGAGGGTTTTGTCGCGCCCACCCTGAACCTGGACGAGGTCGACCCGCGGTGCGCCATGATTCGGCACGTGCGCGAGATGGTGCAGACGCCGGTCCGAATCGCCGCCATTCAGAATTTTGCCTTTGGCGGCGTGAACACCTGCCTGTTCATTCAAAAGACGGATGGCTGAAATGGGGAGCCCGGCCGGGCAGATGTCGGTTCAGTCGACCCATCGGCCCGGATGGTTTTTTGCCGGCATTGATGTGACGGTGACCCTGCTTCTGTGGGCCTACTTTACTGTGGGCTTTCTGGTGCTGTTTCTGCCCTTTTATCTGGTCGCGGCGATTGTTGCGACTCGGCGCCGCCAAGCGTTTCAACGCTTGACCCATTATTTTTACCGGGGGTTTTTCCTGCTCTGCCGACTGCTGATTCCCCGTCACACCTGGCGCATCGATAACGCCGTGGGCGCCATTCGATCCTCGGTGATCGTGTGCAACCATGTCTCCTATATTGATCCGCTGCTGCTGATCGCGCTGTATCCCCACCATACGACCATTGTCAAAAGCCGGCTGTTTCATCTCCCCATTTTCGGATGGATGCTTACGCTTTCCGGGTATCTGCCGTCCACAACCGAAGGCCGCCTGGCCGGACTGATGATTCAGCGCATGGATACGCTGGCCGGGGATCTGGCCCGGGGCGCCAATCTTTTCGTCTTTCCGGAAGGCACCCGTAGCCGCACCGGCGCCATCGGTCCTTTTCATCCGGGCGCGTTTAAAATCGCCCGGTTATGCCGGGCGCCCGTGAGCGTCCTTTTCATTCGCCATACGGACCGGTTGTTCAAACCCGGCCAATTCCGGTTCAATACTTGCTGCACCAACACCATTTCGGTGGAGTTGCTGGCGCATCTCACCCCGTCCTATGACGATCCCGGCTTTTCCATTGATAATCTGATGGAAGAGGTGCGCGGTCTGATGGAAGGGAAAATATCATGAGTGAGCAATTGTCCCTTAGCGTTTAGTCTCCTGATAATCGCGGCCGAAAGCACGGCGGCGCAGATCCCGGCGGCGGGGACGGAAGGTGTTGTCGGCCATTTCCTTAAACACCACGCGCTGAAAGAGTTTGGACATTTTGATTTCCTGGGATTCATTCTGGTAAAACGTGTCCCAGGCGAAATCCAGCAACTCCTGAAGCCGTTCGGGGGGCATGTGCTGCGGCTGAAATACCACCTTATCGGCCGAATAGTCGTCCCAGTCATGGGAGAGAATGCGGTTTTGCTTTTTTAACGCCTCGTAAGCCTTGGTGTGCGGAAACGGGGTCAGCACCGTAAACTCGGCCAGATCCAGCTCAATCTCCAGTAAAAAATCCACCAGCCGCTGAATTTCATCTTCCGTGTGGTGATCCAAACCCAGTAAAATCGTGCCTTCCACGCCGATGCCGTGATCATGGTAGCGCCGAATGCGTTCTCGAATATAGTCGGACGTATCGAACACGGCCTGATAGACATACCAGGCGCCTGCTTGCGCCGCGAGATCCAGAACCTTTGGCGTATCTTCAATGGGATGGGCGCACCAATTTTTTTTCAGCGGAATCATTTGACGGAAGAGTTCCATTTCCCACTCGGTGTCCTGCGCCAGGGAGTTATCCACCAGAAACAGCCGATGGTTATCAATCCCGGCCATTTCCGCAATGGCCGTTTCCACGGGCCGCGGCCGGAATTGTTTCCCCCCCAGATAGGCCACGGCGCAAGGATAGCAGTGATAGCGGCACCCGCGCGACGCGTGCACGAGGTCGACCATCTGAACGCCCTTGTAATTATAAAGTTCTTTTTTAAGGATATCGCGCCGGGCAGGCCCCACGGATTCGATCGGGGGCCGGTCATTCAGATAATCATAAACTTTTTGAAGGCGGTTTTGCCGAAGATCTTGCAGCACCTGTTCCATGCGGCCTTCGGCTTCTCCCAGAAAGATCGCATCGGCGTGGCCCATGGTTTCTTCCGCATGCAGCATGGTCGCGATGCCGCCGAAAATCACAGGGACGCCCATTTGCCGATAGGTGTCAGCGACTTGCCAGCCGCGCTTGACCTGCACGCTGAGCATCATGGAAATTCCCACCACATCTGCGGGGTCGTCAAAATCAATGGATTCCAGATTCTCATCGGTGAACATCACCTCGACGTCCGTGGGCAGGCAGGCGGCAAAAACCACCGGCCCGTGCGGCGGAAGATGAAATTCGGTCTGGTGTCTGAGTTTGGTCCATCGGGGGTATATCAGCTTGAATCTCATGGGGAAATTTACCTATTTGCTTCTATGGTTTAATTGCTGCGCCTCGACCAGGGTCATATTCAACCGATAACCGGCCAGACCGTGGGCCTGTAGTGCGATGCATGGTGCAACTCCTTCAGCGGCACCGGGCTCGGTTGGCGCAAAGGTGACGGTGCGGGTCAGGCGCTTTTTTGCATCATAACGACAGATTTGCCGGCGCCCGGAAGGCAGCGTGATGATGTCTTCAGTTCCCTTATCCGTTGTCGCGTATCGCCGGACATAAGCCCCGTCCGCAAAGCGGCCGGTGTTTTGCAACGATCCTTCCGGGGCAAAAAAGATGAGCAGAATATCGCCCATCAACCCCTCGGCGAACCCGCGGGCGGACATGGATCCGACCGCCCGCCGGACCCATATTTGCCGGTCGTAATCCGCCTCAAAGAGCACGAGTCCTTCCAGGGTCATCAGCACGCAGTGGACCGTGCGTCGGGCAGTGCAAATTCGGCTCACGCCGATCATGGTCTGCTTTTGGCCGTTCGGCGGAACGGCCTCGATGGCATGCACCAATTGCCAGCGCCCCTGAGGGAAAAGCGGACTGCTCTCCGGCGTGGGCCGGGTGTCTCCCCGGTCCGTAAAATTTGCCATGGGCGGCAGACGCGCACATCCGAGCAGCAACCCCAACAGCAGTAAGACAACACATTTTGGCTTCATGGAGTTTTATTGAACAGGTCGGCCGCGATGGCCCGGTTGAGAATCGTTCGGCTGAAAATCAGCTCCGTGAAGGAATCCGCGCTTTCATAGATTAGCACGCTGTAAATGACACCCGGTTCCGGAGAAAGATTTAATTCAATCCGCTGAATGATTTCGGCCATGGCCGCTTCACGGGGCGTTAAAATGATTTTCAGATCGGACGCCGAAGCGGCCGCGAACATCAGGCTTTTGTCAAAACCGCCCTTAAGCCATTGGCCGATTTCTTCCATGACCACTTGCATGGCCTGCATGCCGGCGCCGTTTTCTTCCCTGAACCCGGATGCCTCGGCCACAAAGCGTTTGACCCGGCCGTCATGCAATAGAAGAATGCTGCGAATCGGCGATCGATATTCCCAGCGCAACGAGCGCGGCGCCTGAAAATAAAACAGGCCGGTAGACGTCAGGGGCTTTTCCAAAATCGGTAAGTGCTTTTTCTGAACAAATTCGGCTTGAACCGAGTTCACCGAACCGGCGGCGGCCTGAATGGCTTCCAGGGAAGCCGCCCAAGCGGCCAAAGGCAGGGCCAGCAGCGGCAACAGATAAGCGATAACATGCAGGACAAAAGGGTATTGAGGCTTCATAGGGTGGCTAAAACATCCCCCCGTTCACGCTGAGTACCTGGCCGGTTACGTAAGCAGCATCGTCCGAGCACAGGAAACGGACGACCTTGGCGACCTCTTGCGCGGTTCCCGGGCGGGCCATCGGGATCATGGATTTGATTTTCAGCACCGGCGCATCCTTGATCATTTCGGTTTGAATCAGGCCCGGCGCCACCACGTTGACCCGAATCCCGAGGCGGGCGACTTCGGAAGCCACCGACCGGCTGGCGCCGATCAGACCGGCTTTGGCGGCGGCATAATTGGCCTGGCCGCGGTTGCCCATTAGGCCGGCCACCGATGCAATGGAGACCACTGCCCCTTTTTTGGCCACCACCATTTTCTCAAGCACAGGCCGCGTGACATTATAAAAGCCTTGCAGGGTTACCTCGATGACCGAACGCCATTTGTCTGGTGTCATCATGATGAAAAGCTCATCGGCAATCCGACCGGCATTGTTGATCAGGGCATCCACGCTGGCATATTGACTGAAAATGGTTTGCAGGGCCGTTTCCGTTTGCGCCGCATCGGTTACATCGAATCCCAGGCACATGCCGTCGCTGCCCTGCTGCCTGATTTTTTTTAACGTCTCTTCAGCGCCCGTTTTGTCGGACAGATAATTAACAATGGTAAAGTAACCGCTGCTTGCCATCTCCACGCAAATGGCGCTGCCGATTCCCTTGCTGCCGCCGGTGACCAGTGCCACCGGACGTGTGTTCTTTTCATGCATTATGAATTGCGCTCCTGATTCCAATGGTTTTATTTCCAGCCCGTTTGCTGAGGGATAAATTCAGGGTCGTCATGAATTTTCTATGCCGGCCTGCATGATCTGAAGGGTTACATCCGCGGCCGTATGGCCGTGAATGGTGGCGACGCCCCGGATTTCGCGATAGCCGTCGTATTCAAACTGATTTTGCGCCTCTGTGATGATTTCGGTTCCCAGGGGAATGCGGTCCACGAAAAAACGCGAGATCTTGATGCCCACCATCCATCCGCGATGATCGGCATTCGGCCCCTGCTTCCGGTGCAGCCGCCAACTATTATATACGCCCGCGGTTTGTGCCGCCACTTCAATGAGTACCAGGGGATTGGCCCCCCCGTTGTTCACCAGGGGCCATTGATCCGTAACCAATGCCCGGGTGATGGCTTTTGTCATGTTCACGGTAATAATTTGGCGGATCAACAGCATGCGGCCGCGATGAACCAGCAGATCTTCAATTCCGGCAGAATCCATACCCTCCCTTTCCCACCGAGAAATATATTGAGAATAGGCCCTGTGAGCGGATAACCACAAATGCTTCAGAACAGGCGCATGCTACTATAATTGTTTGATACTGTAAACGGTGAAGCCGTTGAATGTTAAGTCCCTATTGATCGCTGCGGCGGGCGGATAAGCTGTGATCCCTTATTCGTCCTTGATTTTCGCTTGTGGCCCGTCTATAACCAACTGAAAGTGATTTAAAAAACGGTAAAAAAGCACTTGGCCGCACCCGTTGGCAATGCCTTGTACGGTGATGTTCCGAAAGACGCCAACAGAGCAGAAGAACGACACAAAGGAGAAATCTACATGTTGACACCGCCCTATGACCACCCTTGTAATCTCGTCATGCAGGATATCATGAACTACGTCAGCTACGGCCTGACCCTTGTTCTCTTATTGGTAACCTTACGCATGGGTAAGAAGGAGCGAACGCCCTTTTATACGCTGTTGCTTCTTGCCGTCTTTGTCGGTGCCGTTGCCGAGCCGATTTATGATGAGGGCATGATGCTGCTTTTCTATGTGCCCGGTATCATATCTCATTTTACGGCCTTCAATATTCCCCAGCCACTCTGGACGCATAGCGGTTATGCCATACTTTATGCCTTTCCCGCCATAATGATCTGTAACCGGATTTATAAGGGAACCCTAACGCTCCCTGTGCTGTTCGCCTTTGCGGGCCTCGAAATGGCGATGTCCTGTACCTTCGAAATACTTGGCATCAATTTCGGTACCTATTCCTACTGGGGTCCTCACGTATTCCGCATTATCAAATACCCACTGGTAGTTGGTATCCTTGAAACGGCCCAGACGATCTGTTTCAGCATCGCTGCGGCGAATCTGCGCTATCGTGCAAGCAGCAACCTGCACCTTTTGGGATTGTTCGTGCTGTTCCCCCTCACGATGATCGGTGTTAACCTGGGTGTTGGCATGACGACGGTTGTCGCGCTCCATTGGGAGAATACCACGCCGTTGATCGTCACCATCGGCACGGTGATCAGCATTATCTTCGCACTGGTGGCGATCCGCGGTGCCGCTTCGGTAATACCGCCCGCCGGCAGCGCGAAGGCCGGCTTCGGGGCTCTTTTCCCCGGCTCCCAAAGCGCTGTGCCCGGCTTCTATGAAAATTGAAAAATCCGGCGTGATGTTATGTTAACGTCAACACCGGAAGACAATTCAAGTTTATTGACGGTTTGATTTCCGAGAGGATGGATTTCCATACAATCTTTATTTATCCCCTTAAAATGAATGGTTAAGCCGAAATAACAGCGCCTTTTGGAGTGGTTATAAAACAATAACCAATTGTTGCGTCGGAATGCCCCGATCTGTCACATCCTGCCCTTCGTCGTTACATCTGATGGGGTGTATACTATTGTTCAAATTCGAGAACCAATTCCAAGTATCTCCCTATCAGGCTGTTAAGTCAGAAACTGAAAAAAGAAGTGAAATCGGAATGTTGCCTGGATAATGAAGTTTTTTTCGTGCGTGGCGCATTTCTTGCTTTGTTTTATTCTATTGATTTAATATGGTTCGGACACCATAACAGCCGAGCGCAACGATGTTTCGGCTTTATTTGTCCGGGGTTAAGCGGCGCACGTTGCCCGGTAGATGCGGCAAACAATTAAAGGAGGGGCTGTTCCGGACGAATGAATATCGCCAAAAAGATAATGCTTGGGTATGGGGTGCTCCTTCTTGTCGTCTTCATGCATATAGCCTATTCGCTATCGAGTTTAAAAGAGATGGACCGGATCAACGCGTCCATCACAAAGGTGAACACGCCGACGATAGAGAGCGCGGAACGATTGGCGGAAAACCTGCTCGGGCAGGATCTTTACGCGCGGAGACTCTGTATTCTCAAAGACAGTGACAGCTTCAAGCTCCTGCAACTGAAAATAACCGAATTTGACCAATTGATCGAGCAAATCAGATCCATCGAAAGTTCTCTTGCCTTGGTTACGGAATTGACGGCAAAGGGGGCTGCCTTTCGCGAGGAGTTTGCCGGGTTATATGGGTCGATAGAGTCCGCATGTGCGCTATCCAATGAACAACGGATCGGGGTTGAGCAGAACCTTCGGCAAGTGGTGGATCTTGCCGGTCGCGTTGCTGCAGAGGCCCGTCATGATCAAAAAATGAAGACCGAGCTGAGCACCCGGATAGGGCTCAGAGCCTTCCGCGAGTTGTTGCTGGTTGGCACCGGGGCGGTATTGTTGGCCGTGGGAATTACATTGCTTTTTGCTCGGTATATCACACGGTCGGTCGCGCATCTAAAACTGGCGACAAGACTGGTTGCTGAAAGCAAATTCAAGGAGGTACCATCCTTAGAGACCAACGACGAATTCGGTGAAGTGTCTCGCAGCATTGCCGACATGGCAAAGAAGATCGAGCGTCTTGAGAAGATCCATATCACGAGCAACCCTCTCAGTTTGCTTCCGGGCGGGCTCGCGATCGATGATAATATCGGCAAAAGGCTTGCTTCGGGACGCCCAACCGCTGTCTGCATTATCGATCTTGACAACTTCAAAGTATTTAACGACAAATACGGGTATGCCAAAGGGAACGAGGCCATACAGGCTGCGGCGGCTATCATTTCGGCTGCGGTAAGGGAAAAGGGGGCAGGAGACGATTTCGTCGGGCACATCGGCGGTGATGATTTTATAGTGGTGACCGATCCGGAACGATATGAGGCCGTTTGTAAAACGATAATTCAACGCTTTGATGAGCAAATTCCAATGTTTTATGATCCTGCGGACCGACTTAAGGGGGCGATTGTCGGCAAGAACAGACAGGGTGTCGAGGTGGTTTTTCCGCTGATGACGATTTCGATCGCAGTGGCGACGGACCAGGAAGGGGCCATCCGCAATCCGCAAGTCCTCAGCAGGCGGGCGGCGGAATTGAAGGAATATGCCAAGTCCATGGCCGGCAGTGTGTATGTGGTCGATCAACGTCAGTACAACGCCGGGGAAGAGGCATGACGAATTCAACTTCAGCCCGGTCACTTAACCTTTGCCGGCATGCGATGGCGGCCTTGATGGTGATGATGGTCCTTTGCGGCTGCGCGATGAGAAAGCCTGTTGCGCCGGATTTTTTTGCGAAGGAAGAAAAACGTCTGTCCACATTGATAGATAATACAAAAGAGGCCAATGCCTTGTCTGAAGGACATGCCGACAGGGCCAGACTGCGGATAAGGACGGACAATCCGCACCCTGATTACAGCGGTGCCCTGAAGGACTTTACGGCTTCGCTCGATCTGAACCCGAAGCGAAGGGACGGCGGAGATATTCGGGCCTGGATTGCCGTGTTGCACAAGCTTGTCGACATCGAACAGCGTTCAATTCTTCTCAAGTCGCAGCACAAAGACGCGTTAAGCAAACTTGCCGATATTCAGCAGCGGGTAACCCTTCTCAAGTTGAAATACAAAAAGGCTCAGCGATATAACCTCTCTTTGAAGAATAAAATAGAGCACCTCGAAAAACAGGAGCAGAAACTGAGAGAATCAATAGAAGCGCTCCAATTCCTGGAGCTTCAGATGGAACAACGCCGGCAGCAATTAAGATAGCCCGATAGGGAAGCTTGAACGACAATGGTAAGGAGAAGTCGACATGTCAAATCCAAATTTGCGTCGAGGGGATAAAGGCGAAGATGTATTTCGTCTTCAGTCCCGCCTGAATCGTATAGGCGCCATGCTGTATACAGACGGAGATTTCGGGTATGCTACAGATATAGGCGTTAGATATGCCCAAGATTTCGCTAATCAGCCCGTTACGGGGATTGCTGATTCTTTACTTCGGGATTGGCTGCAATCCAGACCGGAGCCATTTCCGAAGTTGGATACCAACGGGGTCGCGTTTATTGCGCTCGAGGAAACAGGCGGTCTCGATTATTACCAAAAAAATACACAATGGCCGCACTTTCCCGGTGAAGCAAGCGGTGTTACCATAGGCGTTGGATATGATCTGAGATGGAACACGGAAGCGGATTTTCTGGCAACGTGGGGCAACCTTTTGCCGGATAAGGTGATTCATGAATTGATAACAGATATCGGAAAGCGAGGAACGAAAGCGCGTGCGAGAGAGCTTCGGCGGATCGGTATCGCGGTTCCTTTTAAGTTTGCGTGGTCCGTTTTTGTTGAAAAGACACTCCCCCGTTTCTACGCAGATTCAAAAGCAATTTACCCCTCACTGGATCACCTTCCCGGATTGTGCCGCGCGGTCTTGGTTAGTATCGTTTTTAACCGGGGTAATGACTTACGGGGGGATAAACGCAAAGAAATGAGAGCGATTCAAATGATCCTGAACCGGGCTGACCAAGCCGGGCTTAATCAATCTCAGCATAAGTTGATACTTGCCGAAGTCGAGGAGCAAATTGTATCAATGAAGCGATTGTGGGCGGCAAGTTCCGGCGTTTTCAAACGCCGTCAAGCCGAGGCGAACCTATGGCGCTCCGGCTTAGCGCGTTGGTAAGAAAAGAGGGGAGGCCGCTGGCTGCCAAGCCGTCCAGCTGCCCAGCTTTCGGCTTTGCCGGGTTAGCTACCTATTAAGAAGACTTTCGTGGTATTGCAAAACAGGGGATGCGAATGAGCAGGGTGTTGAAAGGAAAAACCGTTGTTATTGCCGGTGGCAGCAGCGGCATGGGAAAAGCGATTGCCCGAGAGGTGCTGCGCCTTGGGGCCAGGACCTATATCGTCGGGCGAAGCCGAATAAAACTTGATCGGGCCGTCGAGCTATTGGGCGGGAAACAGGCGGCGTTAATTGCGGTGCCCATGGACATGATGAATGATGATGAAGTGACTTCTTTTTTTCAGGGATTTCCTGATAAAGGGCTTGACCATTTGGTGATCACGGCATCAGAAGCTGTTTTGGGGTCTTTCAGAAAGGTTTCTATCAAGGAGGTGCGGGCCACCTTCGAATCAAAATACTTAGGACCCTATCGCTTGACCCGGGCGGCGTTGGATAAAATGGCAACAGGCGGATCAATTACCTTTTTTTCCGGCGGGTCAGGCAAACGGCCGGGAACCGGGGCGAGTGCCCTGGCTTCCGTTAATGCGGCGGTGGAAAGCCTTGCCCGCGCATTGGCGGTGGAACTCGGGCCGGACATTCGCGTCAACTGTTGTTCCCCCGGCGTTGTGAAGACCGAAATATATGACTTTATTCCGGAAGCCTCGCGGGAAAAGATGTATCAAAACGCAGCGGAACGGCTTCCGGTAAAACGGGTCGGGACTCCGGAGGAAATCGCCCGGGCGGTCCTTTTTTTAATGACCAGCGGGTTTACCACCGGCACCACCCTTCACGTAGACGGCGGGTATGTGGTTTCATGATCGTTCGAATTTAAAAAAAAAGTGATTGGGAAAGGATACCAATGAGCGTTTGGTTAACAGTCGAGGATGTCAAAAAGATAGCCGTCATCGGCGCGGGCATCATGGGCCATGGGATTGCGATGAGCTGTGCGATGGCCGGCTACGATACGGTGATGGCGGGAAGGGATGAAGGCCGATTGCAGAACGCGATGGCCAAAATCAAGGAGGGGCCCTTTGGACTTGAAAAGTCGGTTGCCAAAGGCAAAATGAGCCGGGAAGCAGCCGATGACATTTTAGGCAGAATTCATCCGACGACCGATCTGAAAGAAGCGGGTAGGGAGGCCGACCTTATCATTGAGGCCATTAGCGAGAATCTTGAACTGAAAAGAAGCGTTTTCAGGCAACTCGACAGCATTTGTCCTGAAAAAACGGTGCTTACCTCCAGCACATCCACCATCATGATTGCTGATCTGGCATTGGTTACCAACAGACCCGATCGGTTCGCCGGCATGCACTGGTTTAACCCCGCACAGATGATGCCATTGATTGAGCTGGTACGCGGAGAGCAAACCTCAAATGAAACGTTCGACTTCCTTTTTGCACTCAGTGAAAAAATGGGCAAGAAACCGGTGACGGTCAATGACGGCCCCGGATTTTTCACTAGCCGATTTATGACCGCTTTTTTGAATGAAGCTGCTCGACTGCTTGAGGCAGGGGTCGCCGGGGTCAAGGAAATCGATACCATGTGCAAGTTGGGGTTCAGTTTCCCAATGGGTCCCTTTGAACTGATGGATGTCATCGGTCTGGACACCATGCTGCAGTCCTCTGTTTATATCTATGGCAAAACCGCTGATGAGAAATTCAAGACGCCGGAGGTGTTGAAAAAAATGGTTGCCGACGGGTTTTTCGGGGATCGAAGAATAAAGAAAGGAAGCCGGGGCGGCTGGTATGATGCTTACGGAATTGAAAAAGAAGGGCCATAATCATGGTTTCGGCCGCGCCAGGGAATTTTTTTCCAGACCGGCAGGAACTCGCTGTCGCTCAAACAGCTTGCCGCTCTTCCAAAAACACCCTGGCGCGGCCTCCCTGCGGTGGGAAATTGGCTGAAACGATGATCAAGGCCGAAAGAAGCTTAAACGGGCTATTTGGCCGGCTACCCATTGGAATCTGATCGAAACAAACGCTAATCACGATGAGGCGGAAAAAATGAACGAAAGCGCAAGCATTGGTACACAGAAGTTTGGTCTTTGGTGTTCGTGGATTTTCAGCCTGTTGACGGTGATCGGATGGCTCGGCCTTGCACATTTCTATCAGCCGGCGCCTGCGGACCTCGGTTTCGAGGCAACGAAGATATGGTTTACACAGACCCATCGCTGGGGGGTCATACTTGGTTGCTCGATATTTTATATTGCCTGCGCGTTCCTGGTTCCCGCGTCGATACAATTTGGAATCATGCTGGCCAAAATCGAGGGGAAATGGCCGTTGTGGTCGATTACCACGGCTATCAGCGGGCTCTTCATCTCATTGATCGTTTTCTTCAACGCTTGCGCATGGATCGTTTGCGCCTATCGTCCCGAGTTCGGCGCCGATGTTGTGCAGGCGTTCAGTGACTGGGCGTGGATGGCATTTTTGCTGGGGTGGGCCTACCTTGCCTTGGAGATGCTTGCGACAGGGATCGTGGAATTGCAGGATAAGCGCGAAAAACCGATGATTCCCCGTTGGCTTACCTGGGCAACCTTCGCAGGTTCCTTTATGCTCCTCGGCGCCGGCGGCCCCGCCTTTTTCCAGAGCGGCGCTTTTGCGTATCACGGTCTTCTGGGCTTCTATGTGCCGATGGCGATTTGGGGCATTTATTTAAACCTCACCGCATGGTACATGTACAAGGAACTTGATCGCGAAGCGGCTTAAAGAGGGGGCGTATTGACCTGTTGTCTTGTGTCGCCTTTTCTCAGGGAAACTGCACACCGACGGCGTTGTACCGAGACCAAATTGCCTTGAACGCCTCCTGGTTTTCCAGAAGAATATCCACCAGCTTCGGATCGAAATGTTTACCGCGCTCTTCCTTGAAATGCTTAAAGACCGCTTCCCAGGTCCAGGCTTCATGGTAGACGCGTTTGTTGGACAGGGCATCAAAGACATCGGCGACGCCGATGATCCGGCCATGAATGTGAATCTCCTCGCCCTTGAGCCCCTGCGGGTACCCCAAACCGTCCCAACGTTCATGATGCAGCAGAACGATACGGGCCGCTGCCTGAATGATCGGGCTGGACGAACTCATAAGCAAATCATGGCCGCGGTAGACGTGGGTTTTGATGGTGTCATATTCTTCCGGAGTCAGCGCTCCCGGTTTATTGAGAATGGAATCCGGAATACCGATTTTGCCCAGATCATGGGTGGTGGAGGCGAGCTTGAGCATTTCCGCCTCCTCTTCGCTGAGGCCGTATTCAAGGGCCAAAAGTTTGGCATATTCCGCCACCCGGCGGACATGGCTGCCGGTTTCGGCGGACCGGCATTCCATGGTTTCAGCGATATGAAAAATGATTTCCTTCTGGGTATCCTCAATCCCCTTGTTGAGAAAGAGATTATCAAAGGCTAGGGAAACATTGGTGAAGAAAAGCGCCAGCAGGTCATGGTCGTTTTCATCGAGCGCCTTGGCCATTTCGAAATAGAGAAAATTCTCCGAGCCGGTCTGACTCTTGAAATACCAGGCACATTTTCCGTCTTCGCAATAAAAGCCACGGGGCTGAGTCTGGGCCAAATTCAGGGCAGTATGCATTAAGGAGGCATCCACTTCGCTGATCGGGCGATCGATATACTCGCTGAACTCGCCCGTGGCCGCCAGCACCATTGATTGCCCCTTGATGCCGGAAGCGGTCAGGCCCGAGGCATGGGTGTACATGGCGTCATCTCTCAACTGCAAAATGGCGGCAAGCTGATCCAGAACACCGCTGCCCAGTTTCTGAAGCGATTGACGTTCAAAGATATCCGAGGAGGCCTCGATGATCTTTTTAAGCCCTTTGCGGTTATTTTCGATGGTGGTGATAAAGTGATAGCTGCGCAGGGCCGAGATGACGGTGACCAGCATCTTTTCCAGGGTCAGTTCGGTTTTCTCCTTATAGTCGTTGATATCGTATTCGAGAATCACCCGTGCGGCTGGTGCCTTGCCGGGCTGTCCAGTGCGCAGGACGATGCGCACATTCCGGTTCTGCAGTTCTTCCCGAATAAAATGAACCAGTTTGAGACCGCTGTCCTCGGTTTCCATGACCACATCTAGCAGAATCACCGCGATGTCCCGGTGCTGCGCCAGGATTTGCCTGGCTTCCCGGGCGCTGTAAGCATGGAGAAACGCAAATTTTCGTCCCAGGTACTCTGCCCCCTTGATCATAAACGTGGTGACGTTGTGCACGTCCGATTCGTCATCCACAATGAGAATCTTCCACGGTTCGCTGTTTTCAGCACCATAAGAGAGGGCCGTCGGGGATGGCTCCGGCGACTCGTCCTTGAACAAAATTTCATCAGAATCGAGCATCATTTTTTAAACCTTATACGGGCATGACGATATGGAAATGGGTACCCTGCCCTGGCGTACTTTCGCACACGATGGTGCCGCCCAAACTCCGGGTGACAATATTAAATACGATATGCAATCCCAATCCGGTTGACCCCTGACTCCGGGCCGTGGTGAAAAACGGCTCGAAAATCCTGTCCCGGATTTCCGGGGCCAAGCCTTTGCCGTTGTCACTGTAGCGCAGTTCGATGGTATCGCTGGTTCTGATCACCTCGATGCGAATTCGGCCGGCCTGATCCGCTTCAAAGGCATGGGTTAGGGAATTGATAATGAAATTGGTCAGAATCTGGGAAAAAGCCCCCGGATAACTTTCGATCACCAGATGCTCATCACACAGAACCTCGATCCGGTGGCCGGTTTTCTTGAGTTTCGGCCGCAGGCTGAGGAGGACCTCTTCAATGTAATCTTTGACATTGAAGATCCTGCGTGTTCCGGAAACCTGATCAGCGGCGACCATCTTGAAACTGCGGATCAATTCCGAGGCCCGGTCCAGATTGGCGAAGATCATCTCGGTGCCTTCCCGGGAAGCTTCCAGATATTGGACCAGATCGGATCGTTTCATCTCCCCTTGAGAAAACAGCGCAACCAGCGCACGGGTTTTCTCCGCCAAGGTGGATCCGGCGGACAACGCCACACCTACGGGCGTGTTGATCTCGTGGGCGATTCCGGCTACCAGTTCGCCCAAGGCCGCCAGTTTTTCGGAGAGAACCAATTGGCTTTGGGTCTGCTTCAAGTCTTCCAGTGTGTTGTGAAGTTCCCGGTTGGCGCCGGCCAATTGCTCGGTGCGCTGTTCCACCCGCACTTCCAGTTCTTCATTGAGTCGAAGCAACTGCTCCTCGGCCGAACGTCTTTCTTTTTCCTTATGTTCCAGACCTTCCGCCATGCTGTCGAAGGCTGCTGCCAACTGTCCCAGCTCTCCTTGCTCGGGAGCCATACCGGTTCTCGCACTCAACTCACCGGCCTTCAGTCGGCCGGTGGCATCCATCAGCCGATTCAAGCGGCGCATGATGGTGAATTCACTCACGAACCAGGCGGTAATCAAGGCCAGGATCGTTGCCAGGAAGAGGAGGGCGACATTGCGGATTACAACGAATCTGGCTTTACCGAGGGCCTGATCCACCGGTATTCCCAGCCGGATCATCAGATAGGGGAATGCGGCTCCCTGGAAATGCAGCCGCTTGAAGCTGTACAGACGACTGATACCATCCACCCCGGTTTCCAGGAAAATCCCTTCATCGTCATGGCCCGACATGCGTGCCACCATCTGTGGCAGGTCAATGACCCAGGTGTACTTTTCCGGCTCCGGGAAACGGGTCAGGCGCATGCCCTTGGCGTCGGTCAGCGTGAAAACCGAATGCGCCGGCAAACGGGTATCGGAAAATATGTTGCCGAAGTAGCTCAGATCAAAGGCGGCCACCAGGAGGCCCGCAGAATTTCCCGAGATGCCGATGATGGGCTGGGCAAACTGGACAACTACGCGTCGCGGTGTTTTGAGCAAAGTATAGTCACCCACGGTAAACGCTCCGGAGCGCATGGCTTCCTGAAAATAGGTGCTTCCCTCAATGCTCGAGCCGGATGCGTCGGGCGCCGCAACCAGAACCTGGCCATGGGCGTTTGCCAGAGATAAAGAGACATAGGCGGAATTGCGGGCGAGGATATCAGTGAGCAATTCTTTGCATGCCGGCGCATCAAGACTTCGTACTTCAGAGGACTTGGCCAGGGTCATGAGCAGCAGGCGGGCGTTATCCACCACCCGTTGGTGATGGGCGGCCATGGCCTGAACCTGGCTTAGGACGTAGTGTTTTGCATCGTCAACGACTTTGCCGCGAAGTTCGTGTCCTGTATAGAGCATAATCGCCAATGCCGGCAGGACAGCCAGCAAGACAAGGACAATCAAACTCTTACGGATGGAGCGGAAAAGAAAAAGTCGCATTGCACTCCTTAACGCTTGGAAGAAACGAGCCGATTCCCGTTTTTTTACAGAAAAATATTGATAATTGCAATCCTCGTCACCGGAAAGGACACGGTGAATTTGTTCTAACCCCTGTTGGGGCTGAGCTATATGACCCGCGGCAATAACAGTCGAGACGATGGACTGGGCCTACTGCCCCATAGGGGCTGCATAATCCAGCCCAGGGTTGCGGCGTATGCCGCTACCCTGGGAAAGCAAGATGCCAACCCATTTATAAACAACCCCGGAGGGGTTGTGTCAAGGCATTGGGAAGGACAATTTCCATGGGATTGACACAACCCCTTCGGGGTAAGTGGGTAGGGTTCGACCCGATTCCCCAGGGTAGCGGCATATGCCGCAACCCCGGGCTAGTGGACAAAGCCCCTTCGGGGCATGGGAATGAGATCGGAAGCGTACATAATATACTGAATTTTATTATGATTTATATCAGAACAAAATAACCGTGCCGGAAAGGAACCAGCGCCTCCTTTTTCCGCTGAGAAATGAATTGAAAATGGGGCTGAGAGCAGATAAAAGCAAAAGCACCAATGTGGGCACCATGGTACTGTAATTGGCTGATACTGTAAACGGCCGCGCACCCCGATTAAAACGCAATCGGCTGATAGCCGCAACCTGGAATAAAGCTGAACCTATGGAACAATTGCTGGAAGAACTGAAAATCAAACTCATTGACATTATGAACTTGCCGGAGCTGAGCCCCGCCGATATCAAAACCGATGCCCGGTTGGTGGGCGGGGAGCTGGGGGTCGATTCCATCGATGTGCTCGAAATGGTGATCATGATCAAACAGGATTATGGGGTCGTCATTGACAATAAGGAGCTTGGTGCCAAGGTGTTTGCCAGCCTGAAAACCCTGGCCGAATATATCAAGGAGAAGGCCCCGGAGCCATTTAATTGACCGGCGTTCCGATCCATATTTGCGGTATGGGAATTATCAGTGCGCTCGGCAGCGGGCCGGCCTGTCATTTGCGGGCACTTAAATCCGGTCAAAAAGGACTGCGTCCATTAAGCCTGTTTACAGTACCGCCGGATGCCCTGTTTCCGGTGGGCGAAGTCCCCACTATTCATTCATCGGATATTCTGCCGAGAACCCATCAACTGGCCTGTTCGGCGGCGGATCAGGCCATGAGCGGCAGGCGCGAGCCGCCGGATGCGATTGTGCTTGGGGTTACGACTGGGGGCATGCAGATAACCGAAGACCTGCTGGCGAAAAAAGTTCACTCCCCCGAAGCGTTCAGAAATCATGCCGTCAATTCCGTAACCGAAGAACTGGCGCGTCGCTATGGCTGCTGTGGCCCGCTGATAACGATTTCCACCGCCTGCTCATCCGGTGCCGCCGCCATTAAACTGGCGGTTGACATGCTGCGTTGCGGAATGGCCCGGCGGGTTCTGGCCGGCGGGGCGGACGGATTGTGCCGCCTGACCTATTTCGGTTTTCATTCCCTGCAATTGCTCGATCCGGCAGGTTCTCGCCCCCTGGACCTGGAACGCCGCGGCATGAGTATTGCCGATGGCGCGGCCATGCTTTTGTTGAGCACCGAAGCGGTTGATGCCTCCGGTATCTGTATTTTGGGCGGAGGCTTTTCCTGCGATGCGCATCATCCGAGCGCTCCGCATCCTGAAGGACAGGGTGCGTTTGCCGCTATGCGGGCAGCCCTTGCCGATGCCGGGGTTTCACCCGGTGATATCGATTACGTCAATTTGCACGGAACCGGCACCTTTGAAAACGATCGGTCCGAGGCGCTGGCCGTCAACCGGTTGTTTGATCGAAAGCCACCCGCGGTATCGTCCATCAAAGGTAGCGTGGGGCACAGCCTTGCGGCATCCGGGGCTATTGAAGCCGTGGTGACGGCGCTTTGTGCAGAGCATGGGGTTGTTCCGGCCAATGTGGGCGTTAACACGGTGGATTCGGACCTGAATCTGACCCCGGCGATCGAACCGATCGATAGGCCGGTGAATACCGCCTTGTCCAATTCATTTGGCTTTGGCGGCAATAATGCTGCATTGGTGATTGGAAAGGCTCGCCGGAGTGTTTCGCAAAAAACGGAGAAGCCCTTCCGTGCAGTTGCCCCGTTGATGGTCAAGGGGCTATCCTGCTTGAGCGGCGCCGGCTGGACCGAAGAAACTGCATCTGCCATGCTTTCCGGTGAGGCTTGCAGCGGATGTTCGGCAGATGAACGACTGACGGCCGGGTTCCCGTCCCGAGCGATTCGACGGCTCAAGCGCTTGCCCAAAATGGCCCTGGCCCTGGCCCGGGAAGCCATGACGGCATGTCCGGCCGGGTATCGCCCTTCGGCGGTCAGTTTCGGCACCGGTTGGGGCGCTATGACTGAAACGCATCATTTTCTGACGCGTCTGTTTGAAACGGAACTGCAATTTCCATCCCCAGCCGATTTTATCGGCTCGGTGCATAATGCGCCGGCCGGCCAGATCGCCATGATGTATCAAGCCACGGGGGCCAATATTACCGTTTCGGGCGGCGATTGTTCCTTTGAACAGGCCTTGTTGACTGCGGATTTGCAGACCCGAAACGAGAGTCGATCCATTCTATTGGTTGCTGCCGATGAAGCGCATCCGGTCCTATCTCCCCTGTTCGACCTTTCCGTGGGGGGGGCGAACCGTCTTTCAGATGGTGGCGGGGCTTTTTGCCTGGAACGGCCACGGGACATGGCCGGTGTCGCCGGTGTAAGCATGGATCTGGCCTATTACCGGTTGGCTGACGCTTCCGGCAGCGTGGATCACCTGATCGAGCACCTGATCGAGCACTTGGGCGGCGCGGCATGCGTCAATGCAACCTACGGCATGGTGATGGCCGGCGTGCCGGCTGCGCAACGCCCGCGGGCAAACGAACAATTGGCGCAGTTTTTGGCCCGGTGCCGATTCGATGGCCCGGTCGTGGATTATCGTCGGCAGACCGGCGAATTTGCAACCGCTTCGGCAGTGGCGGCCGCGGTTTCGGTTAAACTTCTGGAACAAAACGGCTGGCCGTCGCTGGGGGGCAAGGGCATTTTACTGCTGGGGCTGGGGGCATATTTATCAGCCATCAGATTGCTTAAATCATGAAAGGGGTACGCATATCCGCCAATACCGTGACCGCTTCTTCCCGGCCAATTCGCCGGGTCTTAGGATGTGGCCGGGGCTATGCCGGCCCTTTGAGGGCGAGGTTGATTTTAAAATAAATCCGGCCGGCTCTTGAACTTGTATATGAAATGATTTAAAAAACCGAAATATGTGGTACGAGGTCACCATTCAAAACCCTTCCCCGGAAAGCGATCTGTGCGCCGATGTGCATGTGCCGGTTGCGTCACCCTGGTTTCAGGGACACTTTCCCGGCAATCCCGTCTTGCCCGGAATCGCCCAGCTCGGATTGGTTTTTGATGTCATCAGGCAGGCACTGAAGGCGGATCTTCGGGTCACGCAGGTGAGCCGTGTGCGATTCAAGCAGATGGTCCTGCCGGATGACCGGCTGACCGTGCGGGTTTTACCCAAAGTCGGCCGCAGCGGGCAATATGCTTTTCGCATTCTTAAACAAGAGGAGCTGGTCTGCATCGGGGATATCACGGTGGAACCGTTCAATCGCATAACGGATTAATACGAAAAAACTGTTTAGGAGAGAAAGAACAACCTATGGGAGTGGGAGCGGATTCGGAAAGCATCATTCTTCGCGTGGCGGAAATCATGATCAACGAACTTAAATTGGAGGATGTCACCGCTGAAAGCTTTGACCCGGATATCGAGCTGGTGGATGAGGTCGGCCTGGATAGCATGGACCTTGCGACCGTCGCTCTGGTGTTGCGCGATGAATATTCGGTGCGTATCGATGAGGATGATTATCCGAAACTGACCACGATTCGTTTGATTTCGGAATACTTGCGCCATAAGCTCAGCGTGAGGGCGTAATGGGCGGAATACCGGCTATGCGGAAAAATCACCAGATAAAAACGCGAAACGGGGAACGCACCAGTGGGCGGTGAACATGCGATTCATGGGATCGAAACAGGGGGGAATGAACCAAAACAGTGGAAATTCGCTGAACTGATCAGCGACCCACGGGTTCGGGACCGCTGGGAGAAGGTGCGCCGTTACTTTTTCCTTCGTGAATCGACGTATGATATGACCTCCCGGTGCAATATTCGCTGCGATGGGTGTTATTATTTCGAAGGTGATAAACAGCATGCGGATGAAAATCGGGATCCTGCGGCATGGCGGGCCTTGATGCAGGGGGAAAAGGCGCGCGGCATCACCTTTGTGGTGCTGGCCGGCGCGGAACCGTCGCTGGTTCCGGAGCTGTGCCGGGCCTGCTTTGAGGAAATGCCGCTGGGGGCGGTTGCCACCAACGGGCTTAAGAAAATACCCGAGGATATCGGGTATAAGATTCATATTTCCGTATGGGGCAATGATGAGACCAGTGCCAGGCTTCGAAACGCCAGGGACATGCTCAAACGGCAAATTGAAAATTATCATGCCGACCCCCGGGCGGTCTTTGTTTACACCTTTACCCCGGATAATGTGGATCAAGCCGAAGGGGTGACTCGCCTGCTTGCACTGAACGGTTGCCGCATCACCTTTAACATGTTTTCGGCACCGGTTGGCTACACCGGTGCTTTACGCCATTCGAAGGATTCGCTGCGCCGAACCCGTGAGGTCGTGATTCATCTGCTGAATCGCTATCCGCGGACCGTGCTCTATTCTTATTATAATGCTGTGGCCCACACGCACGGCCATGGGCTTCACGAGTTGTTCGGCTGCTCGTACCCTCGCCGAAATGTGTCCATGGATATGGGGTTGGGGCGTTCTTTCCGCCAGTACCGGACCGATCTCACCTGGGAGCGGCAGGCTGCCTGTTGCGTGCCCGATACCGATTGCGACGACTGCCGCCACTATGCTGCCGGCAGTGCGGTGGTGACTGCGCGATTGTTTCGCCATGCGTGCGACCCGCGGACGTTTCAATCCTGGCTGGATTATGTGGACACCTATTTGGCGGTATGGGTTCGTGACTATAAAAAGGGTGACAATCTGTGCCATGTCCCGGTGCCCCCGCCCGGGTTTGAATTGAAGGAACCGGCTTTGGAGTAACTGCATGAAGACTGTCAGCTCGCTGTTGGATGAGCGCTGGTATGAGCGCTATAAAAAAATTTCCAAGTTGAATATTCGCAGTTCGATTTACGATGTGACCAATCGCTGCAACCTGCGCTGCAAGGGCTGTTTTTTTTTCTCTTCCGATGAGCACAAAGCCGCCGCCGAGCAAAAGGACATCGGCTGCTGGGAGGATTTTATAGACCGCGAAAAGGCGCGGGGCGTGAACCTGGCCATTCTCATCGGCGGGGAGCCCACCTTGTGCCTGGATCGCGTGGAGGCCTTTTATAAAAGACTGCCGAGCTTTTGCGCCACCAATGGGTTGATCAAGGTGCCCCGGAATCGGTTCCCGAATATGATGATCGGCATCTCGGTATGGGGGGACGAAAACGACGAAAAGATCCTGCGCGGCCAGGATGCCTTTTCCATTTCCAGCAAACACTATGCCGGCGACCCTTACACCTATTACCTTTACACCATCACACCGAAACAGATCGGCAGGACCGAGCGCGTCATTCGAAAAATCCGGAATGTCGGCCTAAAGGTTCACCTGCAGTTGCTGTCCAATGACGAGGGTGTGGACGGATTTTCCTGGCAGCCGCATGAGCTTGTGGCGATTCGCGCGGAAATGGATGCCATGCTCGATGCCTATCCCGACACCGTGATCTCATCAAAATACTACCATGAAATCATTACCACGGGCCGCATGCTGGGCAGGTCTTTCGGATGGATGGAATGTCCCTCGGTGACCGCCCCGCTGGACCGCCGGAATCCTCAGCCCAAGCGGTTGACCAATTTTATCCGCTGGGCATCGGACTTAAAGACCATGCACCGTTGCTGCACATCTGAAACCAGAGACTGCGTCACCTGCAAAGACGGTGCGGCCCACATGAGCTGGGTCATGGTCCATAAGCGCGATCACATGCGCTCGACAAAGGATTTGCAGAACTGGATCGAAATTTACGAAATGTTTGCCAAGCTTTACCAGTTCCTGCCATGGTAAAAAGACGTGGAGCATGATGAGACACGGGGCATGCGCCAAAAGAGCGGTTGTGATCGGTTATGACGCGGTTTCTCCGCTGGGGATCGATCTTGCGGATCAGTGGCGGAGCGCCCTTGCGGGAGAAAGCGGCATTGATTGCCTGACGCGGTTTGATCTCAGTGATGTGTTTCCGGTCCGTGTGTCCGGAGAAGTCCCGAATATCGATCATCTTGATTATCCTTTTTTAACGCCGCGCGAGCAGGCGCGCTGGATTTCCCCGTTGTTTAAATACGCCCTGCTGACCGTCGCGCGGGCGCTTCACCGTAGCGGTCTCGTCATTACGCCGCGGGTGGCGCCGCGGGTGGCCGTCACTTACAGTTCGGCCATCGGCGGACTGGATGCGGTCCTTGCGGCCGATCGCAACATGATCGCGCGCGGCAGCCTGCCTCTGCCCTGTGTCAATCCCAATGCGTGCATCAACATGGTGGCCGGCAAGGTGTCTATTCTGACCGGCGCAACCGGCCCCCTCGCCCCTCCTGTAAGCGCTTGCGCCACCGGATTGACCTCGGTCATTGTGGGGGCCATGCTGCTGGCCCAGAACCGGGCTGATGTGGTGATCTGCGGGGCTGTTGACTTTCCCCTGGTCGAACCGATTGTGGCCGGCTTTGCTACCATGAACGGGGCGTATGTACCTAAAGAGGAAGATGCGCAAGAGGCGCCGCACACGGTCAGCCGTCCGTTTTCAATTGATCGGCGCGGGTTTGTGGTTTCAGAGGGCGCCGGCTGCATTATTCTGGCGGCCGAAGAATTTGCCCTTGTGCATGGCTTGGATTACCGGATCGGCATTGCCGGTTGGAGCATGACCTCGGATGCCCATCATTTTGTGGCCCCCAATTTGGAGACCGTGCGGCGGTGTATGCAGGAAAGCATTGATGATGCCGCGATTGCCGCGGGTGACATTGATGCCGTCAATGCTCACGCGGCCGCCACCCGTATTGGCGACAAGGTGGAATTTGATGCCCTGCAATCCGTTTTCAAGAGGCATCTGCCGCCGGTAACCGCGAATAAATCTCTGATGGGCCATGCCATGGGAGCCTCCAGCGCGATTGAGTCCATTTTTACCTTTGAGGGAATGCTCGCGGGCGTGCTGCCACCGACCATTAATTATCGCGAGGATGCGCGGATGCCGATCGATTGTGTGGCTGAGGGATGCCGCAAGGTGTCTCAGAGGTTTGTGTTGAAAAACGCCTTCGGGTTTGGTGGTTGCAATGCATGCGTGGTTTTTCAGAGGATTCGGTGAGGGACGGTATTGATTTTGAGGGGCCGTGCACGTTCACGTGCACGTGTACGTTTACGTTCACGGTTATCCCCCCGTCGCGCGGGGGACGGTCAACGAATACATAGTGAGATTTTTGGGTAATGAAGGCACCGCAGAACAGAAGAGTATTTGTGGTTGGGTATGATACGGCCACCCCTTTGGGCAACACGTTTGAAGCCACCTGGGAACGAGCGGTCCGTGGGGAGGCCGGTTTTCGCAGGATTACGCGCTGCCCGGTCACAACGCGCAGCAATGTGGTGGGAGAGATACCGGACTGGCAACCGCACGCCTTTGACTATATTGATCGCAAAGACGCTTATAACTGGAACGCCGACTTTGTGTTTCTGACCATGACGTTGTGCAAGCGCGCGCTGGGAAGAGCCGGGCTTGAAATGAACGCGCAGACCGGCCCACGCACGGCCTGCCTGGTGGGCTCGGCGCTAAACGGCAGCGATGCGCTGCGGATTGCCGTCGAAAACTATACGACTCAGGGGCCGACCAAGGTCAGTCCGTATTTATTGCCCAACTTGTGCGCCAATCTTCCGGCCGGCAAGGCCGGCATGATGCTGGGATTTACCGGCCCGATTTTTTCGCCGCAGGGTGCCTGTGCTTCCGGCAACCACGCCATCGCGATCGGCGCCCGCATGATTCGAGACGGAGACTGCGATTTTGTGATTGCAGGCGGCGTTGATACCTGCCTGATTCCGGAGATTATTCAGGGGTTTGCCAATATGTGGGCCACCATTAAGATCGATCCTGATGACCGGGCGTTTAGCGACCCCGCCCGGGCATCGCGCCCGTTCAGCATCGACCGCCGCGGGTTCGTGCTGTCCGAGGGCGGGGGGGTGGTGATCCTTGCGGCCGAAGAAAGCGCGGCCTACTGGGGCTTAACACCCAAAGCCGAGGTGCTGGGGATTGGCTGGACCTCGGATGCCCATCACTTTACCCTGCCCAGCGGACAGACCATCGTACGGGCCATGGGACAGGCCATTGACGATGCCGGCCTGACACCACAGGACATTCAGTATATCAGCGCGCACGGGACCTCCACCATCAAAGGGGATAAAATCGAAATCGAATGCTTAAGGGCGGTTTTCGGCGGGCAGCTCGCTTATATTCCGGTGTCGTCCAACAAATCTCAGATCGGGCACACACTGGCCGCCGCCGCCGCTATCGAGGCGGCCCTGGGGATTGAGGCCATGCAGCAGGGGCTTGTGCTTCCGACGATCAACCATATTCCGGACCCGGAATTTAGCGATATTGATGTGGTTCCCGACCGGGCTCGCCGGCATCGGTATGAATTTTTTCTCTCCAATGCCTTTGGTTTCGGCGGAACCAACTGTTGTATTGTGTTCAAAGGAGTATAACCCGTGCGGCCCAGGCCCTTTGTTCCCGAATCCTTGAAGGGTGATGCCCCCTATGTGCGCGACAACACCAGCGGCCTGGTCTGGCATTGCTGCCGGTTGCGTGCGCCATATGCGGATGTTGACCGCTTGCAGGTGGTCTACCATGCCAATTATCTGCGCTATTTCGAATTCGGCCGGGCATCGCTGATGCGGGATACGGCTTATTCCTATCGCGACATCGAGGCGAGCGGCTATAATTACCCGATTATTGCCGCCGGGGTGGATTATTTCCATCCCCTGCAGTATGACGATGTCATGTGTATTCATACGCGCCCTGCTGAAATGGAACGCGTCAAACTGCGCTTTGATTATATTATTACCCACGAGCAAAGCGGCGACATCGCCTGCATCGGGTATACCCGGCATTGCGCGGTCAACGCTTCGGGAATCCCCGTGGGTATCGATGCCAAAACGGTGCATCTATGGGAAATCTTTCCGAAATAGTTTCGAGCTGCCGAAAGGAAATTCAGGTGGTTGTGTCGCCTGCTTGGATGGATCATCGCTTTATGGGCGGCGCGGTGCTTCCGGCGGTGGAGGCCATGCATCTTTTGGCGGTTCACGCCGGGCAATTTTGCTCCGGTATGAACGGTGCGACCATTCGGCAGGCCCGCTTTGACAAGTTTTTGGAAATTGCCCCGGCAATGCGTGAGCTGGGCGCTTACTGTGATATGGCTGAGCATTCGGACGGCACCGTGGCGGCTTCCCTGCTGACCCGGATGAAAACCGGATCTGCCGGGTTTACCCGCACCAAAGTGCATGCCCGTGTTGTTTTTCCTCCAAAAACAGGTGCCGTTGAATCGCTTCATCTGCCTATGGATTCAGCCGTGACTCTGAAAGATGCTTGCTTTCATGTCGAGCCGGAGCGCATCTATGCGGAGCTGGTTCCTTTTGGCCCGGCTTACCGCAATATTTGTCAGCCGCTAAAAATTACGGATAAGGGCGTCCTGGCGGTTATTCAGGCGCCGGATGATCCCATGACAGGCAGGAACAACCCCTTGGGGTCTCCCTTTGTTCTGGACGCGGCGTTTCAAGCGGCCTGTGTCTGGGGGCAGCGGTTTACCGGCGTGGTGGCCTTTCCCGTTGGCATGGATCAGCGCCGGGTGCTTATCCCCACGATAGCCGGTGAAGACTACGCTTGCCGGGTCATTCCCGTGCGCATTCAAAAGGCGTTGCTCGTTTTCGACCTGTGGATTTTGGACGCCGATGGCCAAACCCGCGAGGTGGCGCTGGGGGTCCAAATGCGCGATGTGAGCGGGGGGCGAGTAAAGCCGCCGCAGTGGGTCATGGCAGATCGGTAGCTGCTGCGGCGCTATAGGCGCTTAAATAAGAGGATATCCTTCGCATTCAGCGAACCGGATGGTTTTCTGGTGCGGCGGCGGGAAATTTTTGCATGAGCTTGAGCATAGCGGCGCGGGTCAGCCAGCGCAGGAAAATCCGGGTGTATTTTGCACCGGCGATATACATGCCCGCAAGAAAAACCAGGTGGGACAGGCCGTAAGCAAGCGGTCCGCCAACGGCGATCAGCAGCGGTTGATGGTAATAAATGGACAAGCTGGTCAACAGCCCGATCAACGGCCAGCCGATCAGGTAACTAAAGGCGATCAGGGAGACGCCCAGGACCACTTTCAAGGTCGGGCGCTGTTTAAAGGCACCTAAATCGGCTTCTTCGTCCATGGCTTTTTGGACAAAGGGTAAACCGGCAAGTTTGGCAATGATGTTTTTCAACGGGGCACTGTAGCGATGATACGGTTAAAAAAAGAACGATAGCCCGGCCGATTTCCTTGCAGACGGCAAACCGGATCCGTGCAAAACGCTCAGGAAAGTATAGTGACAGTTCCTTTATCTTGTATGCTACCGAGACATGACAATCAAGAGGGTTTAAATCCGGCCGGCCATGAACCAAATCGATCACAGCAGCGCGTGGGATTTTTTTGACCGCATCTACTGCATTTCCCTGCGGGAACGCATCGATCGCCGGCGTCAGGCCCTTGAGCAGTTTCAACGGGTCGGGCTGGCTTCCCGGGTGGAATTCGTGATGGTTGAGCGGCATCCGCTGGACTGTGAGCAGGGTATCTATGAGTCCCACCAGCAGTGCATTCGCCGGGGGCTTGCGACCGATGCCGATACGATCCTGATTTTCGAAGATGATGTGATGTTCGAACGCTTTAATGCCGAGCGACTCATTCGTTGTGCGGCCTTTTTACAGGCTCGCTCCGATTGGAAGGCCTTTTTTCTCGGTTGCCTGTCACAAAAAAGCCGCAAAACGGAGGCCGAATCAGTTGCAGAAATTTCTTACCGCTGTTTGGCACACGCCTACGCCTTGAACCGGCCCTTTGCCGAAACCGTGGCCCGAAAACCTTGGTGCAAAGTTCCTTTTGATGGTATGATAGAAAGCTTTGCGGGTGGATTCTATGCCATGTATCCCGCCTGTGCTTTTCAAAGCGATGCCCCGTCGGATAATTTCAATCATCGCCTTTTGGACGGATTCAGGCGGTGCATGGGCGGGTTAAAACGAATTCAGAAGGTCAATGAATGGCGGCTTGCCAACCGGAATTTGCTCGTCGCCCTGCACCTTGCCGCGTTGTTGGCGCTGGCGGTATGGGCATGGCGCGCTTGGAGTTGAGGACTTAACTGTTACCACATGAATGCGCATGAATAACTCCCGCACCCATTATCCGTTGTTGCTGCTGGTCCTGATTGGCGCCGCCGTGCTGTTTGCCATTGGCTGGCAGCGCGTCACCATTGATACAGATATCGTAAACTCGTTGCCCCGTAAAGACCCGGTCATCGCTGATGCCGTTCATATCTTTCGCCATCATCCACTTCAGGATCAGTTGACCATCGACATCGGGATGGATGGGAATGATCCCGACGTATTGACGGCTATCGGGCGCATGGTGGCGCAGGAGTTGACGCAAAGCGGCCTGTTTAAAACCGTGGGCATGGCGGATATTCAGCGGCACCTGCCGCAACTGGCGGGGTATATCGTTCACAACCTTCCGGTCTTATTTACGCAACTAGAACTTGAAACCCGAATCTTGCCCGGTTTGAAACCCGAGCAGGTGGCGCATGCGCTGCGGGAAATGCGGGCCGGGCTGCTGCAAATGAGCGGGATCGGGCAGGCGGCTTATCTCGCGCGGGACCCGTTGGGGTTAAAGAATCTGGTGCTCTCCAAGTTGATTCATATGGCCCCGACGCAAACTGCCCGAATCTATCAGGGCCAGTTGATTTCCGGCGATGGGCGTCATCTGTTAATGACCGCCACCCCGGCCGGTTCGAGTACGGATACCGCCATGGCGTGCCGGCTTTCCGAAAACCTGGCGCAGATATCCGATCGGGTCCGGCAAGCCTTTGAACCGCGGGGGGTGCAGGTGACGTTAACCCCCGTGGGCGCCTATCGGGCTGCCCTGGATAATGAAATGATCGTGCGCGCGGATGTGCAGCATGCCGTTTGGTTTGCCACGGCAGGGGTTGCCATGTTGCTGCTCTTTGCTTTTCCGAGACCGATCCTCGGCCTGTTGTCCTTGCTGCCGGCGGTCGCGGGAATTTTAACGGCTTTTTTCATCATGACGCTGATGTATCCTTCCATTTCCATTATGGTCCTGGGTTTTGGCGGCGCCATTATCTCCATAACCGTGGACCATGGCATTGTTTACCTGCTTTTTTTGGATCGCCCCCATACGTCCTATGGCAAAGAGGCTTCCCGGGAGGTGCAGGCCTGCGGCCTGCTGGCCACCCTGACCACCGTGGGCGCTTTTGCCGCGCTATCCTTCAGTGGGTTTTCGATTTTTCAGCAACTGGGGCAGTTTGCGGCGTTGGGGATCAGCCTTTCATTCCTGTTTGTTCATACGGTGTTTCCCCGTATTTTTCCGGTGCTGGGCCCTGCGCGGCAGCGCCGGCTGCCGCTGCACGAGGCGGCCGACCGTCTGTTTTCATTCGGCCCCAAGGGTGCCTGGGCGGCGCTGGTCTTTTGTATCGTGATGGCTTTTTTTGCCAAGCCCGAATTCAATGCCAACTTGAGCGCCATGAATACCGTCAGCCGGGAGACGCAGCAGGCCGAACAGAAACTGGTGTCGGTATGGGGGGATATTTTCGGCAAGGTTTTTTTAATGACCGAGGCCGATTCGATCGGCGAGCTGCAAAAAAAGGGGGATCAGCTTTTAAGTCTGCTGACGGAGGATGCCGATGCCGAGCTGCCGGACCGTGCCTTTTTGCCCGCCATGATTTTTCCGGGTTTCGACCGCAGGGCCGCCAATCTGGCTGCATGGAAAAGCTTTTGGACCGAGCGGCGGATTGCCGATTTAAAGGCGGCATTACAGGCAGGCAGCCGGAATTTAGGGTTTAAGCCCGATGCCTTTGCCGCCTTTTACGATCTGCTGGCCGATCCTGAAAACGCTATACGGCCCGCTGCCGGCATTCCCGCCGAGTACTTTGGCCTGATGGGCATTTCGCGCGATGCCGATAATGGCAAATGGCGACAGTTTACCAGTCTGGCCCTGCCTGGCGATTATGGCGGGGATCGCTTCTATGAGCGCTACCACTCGGCTGCTCGGATTTTTGATCCATCTCTCTTTTCAAGGCAGTTGGGCAGCCTGTTTTTCCATACCTTCAGCAAGCTCCTGGTGATCATCGCGCCGGTGGTGGTCGTGTTGCTGCTTGTCTTTTTTCTGGATGTGAGCCTGACCCTCATCGCGCTTGCGCCGGTTGTCTTTGCCATGACGGCCACACTGGGGTCGATGCATCTCATGGGCCGTCCGCTGGATATTCCCGCCTTGATGCTGACCATTGTCGTGCTGGGCATGGGGATAGATTATTCCCTATACCTGGTGTGCTCCTATCAGCATTACGGAACCATTTCGCATCCCTCTTTTGCGTTGATCCGCGCAGCCATTTTCATGGCCGCGGCATCCACGATGATCGGCTTTGGCGTGATGGTGACCGCACATCATTCTCTGTTGCAAAGTATCGGGGTGGTATCCTTCCTGGGCATCGGGTATTCGGTGGTCGGCGCCTTTCTGATTCTGCCGCCGCTGCTCAAGTGGTATTTTGAGGACAGGAGACCGGTTGCAGCTGTCCCGGGGGATCGCCGGGAACGTGTTCTTTTGCGTTACCGCGGTATGACGCCTTATGCCCGCATGTTTGCCCGGTTTAAACTGCGGTTGGACCCCATGTTTACCGAACTGCCTGAACTGACGGAATTTAAAGACCCCCCGCAAACACTGGTAGATATCGGCAGCGGTTTTGGCGTACCGGCCTGCTGGTTGCTGGAAACATTTCCGCAAGCCAACATTTACGGCATCGAACCCGCTGCGGACCGGGTTCAAGTGGCCAAACGGGCGGTCAACGGTCGCGGGGAGGTAATTTGCGGACGGGCGCCGGATCTGCCGCCCGCCCCTTTCCCCGTGGATGGGGCGTTTATGCTGGATATGATGCATTTTTTGCCCGACGTGCAACTGCGCGCCACCCTGACCGGTCTGAACGGCCTGATGGTTTCCGGTGGCCGGTTATTGATTCGCTCGGTGATGGTGCCGACCCGTCGCATGGCCTTTGGATGGTGGATGGAACACCTGAAGCAGAAACTTAATGGCGTTCCGACGTTCTACCGCTCCGGCGATGACATCCGCGCGATCCTTACTCAGTGCGGGTTTAGCGTGCAATGCGTGCGGCCCTCAGGGTATGACGGCGAGTTGATCTGGTTTAAATCCACGAAGGCCGATGGTGAGCTATTGCCCCCGCATGCCGTGGCGTCCTATGCGATCCTGGACTAACGCTTATAAAGTGGGCGCAGCGGCGCTGACACTGGCGCTGCTTGCCGTCGTCGCGGGGTGTCCATTCCTGGCAAGTGTCCCCCTTGCGATTTTTGTTGCATTGTGCCTGATGGCGCCGTTTTTCCATCGCTGGAGTTTTTATCTGCCCATTATCAGCCGCGGAAACCCTCGAAAAAAATGGGTTGCCCTGACCTTTGACGACGGACCGGACCCGCTGACCACCCCGAAACTGCTCGAACTTTTGAAAGCACACGGTATGGTGGCCACTTTTTTTGTCACCGGTAAAAATGCCCTGGCTTATCCAGATCTGATTCGGGCCATTTTGCCCAATGGTCATACGGTCGGTAACCACTCTTTCAGCCATAACCCTCTGTTGGTATTCAAAGGTCAAAAGGCGATTTTCCGGGACATTGACCGCACCCAACGGGTGCTGGCCCGGCTGGGTGTGGAGCCCCTGGTTTACAGACCTCCGGTCGGAATCACCTATCCCGTGCTGCGGCGAATTTTGAGCCGGCTGAACCTTGTGGCCGTCAATTTCAGTTGTTCCGCTCGGGATCGGGGCAATCGACGCATTCACGGCATTGCCGAGCGCGTTCTTAAAAAGGTGCGGGCTGGCGATATTATTCTGCTGCATGATCTGCGACCTATAAAACAAGGCTGCGTCGCCGACTGGCTGGCGGAGGTGGATCGGTTGCTAAGGGGGGTAAAGGCAGCTGGGCTTGAAATGGTGCCCCTGGAACGGCTTATCGACCGTCCGGTCGATCGCAGGGTGGTGCCTGCCGCGCATTGCGCCAGCAAAGCGGGTCTGAGGCAAGATAATCACCGGTGAGCTGAAACGCTGCCCCCCGGCACCCATAACATTCGCTTGCCTTCTCGCAGGTGCGGCAAGGGCCCTTGATGGTATGACGGTAATTTTTTAAATCTTTCCGTATCGGACTGCCGGCAAGAATTTCCCGCAGAGGTTGCCGGCGAATGTTGCCCATGGCAAGGGGAATGCCCACGCAAGGCATGACATCTCCTTTTGAGGTAATAAGGCAGGAAAACTGATGGCGCATGCACGCGTTTCCCACAAGCGGCGGCTGCGATTCCCAGACCTGACCGAAGAGGCGCCGGTCAAGTTTCCTGATTCGTTCAAATAAGGTTTCCAGTTCCAGCGGGTCGACATGGAGCCAATGGTTTTGCAGGGCATTGGCCTGGGGTGTCATGATTTCAAAATAGGGAGCGATTCCTTGCTCGCGCAGCCATTGCCACATTCGTGGCAGCTCTGCTATGTTTTGGCGGCAGATGATGGAACTGACCGCTAAAAAATGATTCTGTGACGGGTAGCCCGCTTGTTTCAGATTACCCAGAGCCTTTTGAATAATACCATATGCCCCTGCATACCCGGACAGTAGATCCTGCAGTGCCGGGTTAAAGGAGTTCATTTTCAAGACCACGCGGGTATTGTGGGCATGCAATTGGCCTGCGAATTCAGATGTAATTCCCGTGCCGTTGGTGAAGATCTCGGTTTGCAGGCCAAGAGCGTGTATGAAGCGAATCAGTTCCGGGGTATGCGGGTAAATCGAAGGCTCGCCGCCCAAAATAATAATTTTTTCCGCCCCTATCGCTTTGGCTTGTAAAATGGCGGACTGAATTTCTACAACTGTCAGTTCGTCCTTGAAATAATTTTCGTGCGGCGCGTAGCAGTAGGCGCATCTGAAATTACAGCGCAGGCTGAATTCGATCTCCATGGAAAGCAGACGGTCGTTTTGCGCCGCTTCGGCAATCGCATCTTTGGAAAACTCGAAATTTTCTATGGGGTTAATGAGCTGGGTCACGGTATCGCGCTTGGTCGGGCATTCCTATTCACATTAATCTGTTCGGTGAAACCGGATAAGGATGCTAGTTAAGTTTTTGACTGATAAGTCGCAGGCCTTCCAGCGTCAAGGTCGGCTCTACCGCTTCAATACTTTTGGCCACCCCTTTCATTAAAGGCGCCAAACCGCCCGTAGCGATGACTTTGGGGGCTGGCGCCCCCATTTCCTTTTTCATTCTGCCGACAATGCCATCCACCAATCCGGCATACCCGAAAATGATTCCGGACTGAATGCTGCCGATGGTATCCCGTCCAATCACCTTTTGGGGTGGCTTGAATATCTCCACGCGCGGCAATTTTGACGCATGGGTATAGAGGGCTTCCGCGGCGATGCCAATTCCCGGACTGATGGCGCCGCCAAGATATTCACCGGCAGCCGAGATGGCGTCAAAGGTGGTGGCGGTTCCAAAATCGATAACGATCAGGCTGGTCGGGTGCTTGTGATAGGCGCCGACGGCGTTTACGATTCGGTCCGCGCCGACTTCCGAGGGATTCCCGTAAAGGTTCGGCATATCCGTTACCGATTGTCCATCCACCCAATGGGGTGCATGGTTTAAGTATTTTTTACAGAATGAATCCAGAATCGAAACCATGGGCGGCACGACGCAGGAGATGATCGTGGATTGAATGGCATTGAAATGAATTTTCCCGGTTGCGAAAAGGCCGGTCATGAGTACGCTGAACTCATCTTCGGTGGTTTTCGATTCCGTTCGAATTCGCCAGTCCTTAACAAGCTGTTCCTTATCGTAAAGTCCCAGAACGATATTGGTGTTGCCCACGTCGATGACTAGAAGCATAGCGGATTTTCCTTATGAATAAATTATCATGTTGATATTCGTCACGGTTCCGTCGTTTTTTTCGCAACCGGATGAACTGCGTGTTATTTGGATGTGATGGCTACGGTAAAAAGCTCCGGTGTTACCCCGGATAGGGTGGTGCCGACGGGCAGATCGATCGCTGCTCTCCTGACATACTTGCCGGGCGGCACGTCCGAAAGATCCAGGAAAACCTCTATGGCATTTTCCGCTTTCAGGCGCGATAGCGTATTTTCCGCACCTTTTACTTCCAGGGTGATAACCGGTGGTGAAATACTGACCATATGGTTCGAATGACGCCACTTAACTTTAATATCTTTAAATGTCCGAACAATAATCTTTTCTTCGATGGTGATATGCGCGACAATTACTTGGATGTTGTCCAGAATGGTAATTCCCTCCGGAAGGTCCAGGCTGATTTCCTTTTTAAACGATTCCGTTGCGTTGGCGATGCTGAAGGCTTTGGTGGGTACGGCTGTAATCGGCTCAAGGAGTGTTTCCGGCCCACTGACGGTTATTTGTTCCGGATCTGCAATGATATTGGCTTGATAACCGGTAGGCACATTCCCATCAAAGGATAGGGCTACAGGGAGCTTTTTTGTTATTTTTTTCCATATTTTCAGAGTGATGGATTCAGGATTAATTCGAACGGCCGAGACGCCCTTTGGCATCGGTAGGGTTTCCATTCGAATGGGAATTTGCGTGACACCGGCGGTGGTGCCGGAAAGATCGACGACATAGGAGGGGGGCGTATTGATAAGGCGGTCTATGCCGGCTTGATTTCCACGGACCAAAAGATCCAGTCCGCTTGCCCCGGTATTTGAATAAGTCAGATTAGGGGGAATATTTTCAAAGCGAATTGGAATAAAGATATCCATTTCCCGGGCGTCCGGTCGGAGCCACAGCAGGGTGACAAGTGTTCCAATCGTCACAAAAAATATAAACCCCCATACTTGCGTTTTTCGCAAATTCACCGATTCCTTTGTTTGCCGGCAAAGAGTGCGCCGGGGGCATTTTGTGTTACTGCCTGATTTATCGACATGGCGCTATTTCATATGACCGCATTTATATCATGGAAGCGGTTTGAATCGCACCCAGAATTTTCAGTGTGGCTTGAGTGGCCGCCACATCATGTACCCTGAAAATATTGGCTCCGTTCATCGCCGATATTGCGACCACTGCCTGTGTGCCCGCCTCAACCATAGGGGAGTTGGGTGCCAATTCTTTTTCGGCGGGTTTTTTTAACAGGTGGCGGATAAAGGCTTTTCTCGATGGTCCAATAAGA
Organism: Desulfobacterales bacterium; assembly: GCA_034003325.1. NCBI lineage: Bacteria > Pseudomonadati > Thermodesulfobacteriota > Desulfobacteria > Desulfobacterales > Desulfobacterales bacterium. Next base: position 34,557 of record JAVEYW010000008.1, on the reverse strand, counting down.
ATCGGGCAGCCAAGGGACCGGAATTGAGCTATGTGCCTGATAAGTAGCAGGTTATGCATGGGTGTCTTGCCAAAACCGATTCCCGGATCAATAATGATTTTGTTTCGGTCAATCCCCTTTTGTTCGGCCGCATCAATGGCTGCTTTTAAAAAATCGTGAACCTCCCCGATTAGATCGTCATACACCGGATCAATCTGCATGGTTTTGGGAGTTCCCAGCATGTGCATCAGAATGACGGGGACTTGGTAAGACCGGACAATCTCAGCCATTTTTTCATCCATGCGAAGGGCACTGATGTCATTTATCAAACCGGCCCCGGCTGCAAGCGCCGCTTCCGCGACTTCCGCCTTGGTGGTGTCTATCGAGATGGGAATGCCGACTTGACCGGCGAGCGCGTTAATGACAGGCACCACACGGCGGATTTCTTCTTCCACCGAAACGGGTTGCGAAAACGGTCGGGTCGATTCTCCACCGATATCGAGGATATCGGCTCCCTCATTCACCAGTTTCAGCCCATGTGCAACGGCGCTGTCGGGATCAAAAAAAACGCCACCGTCTGAAAAGGAGTCCGGGGTGATATTGACGATGCCCATAATGAGCGGTTTATATTCGAAATCAAGGCGTTTTTCGCCACAAATGATTTGAAAAGGTTCCATTATGCTCCGGGAAAATCCGTCGGATGGCGCGTTCAGGTCGTCGACGGAGGTGTCGATTTTTCTTGCTCCGAGTTTTCGGTCGGTTTTAAAGGCAGTTCCGCATTCGGCCGAAGGCTTAAGATCAGCGCGTCAAGTTCCTTGCCCTGCACGGTTTCTTTTTCCAGGAGCAGTTCGGAGAGCTTGTGCAGAATATCGATATTGTCTCGCAGAACCTGTTTGGCCCGGTCATACGAAGATTGAATCAACACTCTGATTTCATGGTCAATCTTTTGCGCCGTGGCTTCCGAGTAATCGCGGTGCTGAGAAATCTCCCGACCGAGAAAAATCTGTTCTTCGCCCTGATCATAGGAAAGTGGCCCCAGCGCCGGGCTCATTCCCCAGGTTCTGATCATCTTTTGCGCCAGCGCTGTGGCTTGCTTGATGTCGTTGGAAGCCCCCGTGCTGATTCGTTGAAAGACAAGCTCTTCAGCCACTCGGCCGCCAAAAGCGATGGACAGTTCGTTTTCCAGTTGGTCTTTATATTTGAAATCCCTCTCTTCGGGCAAAAACCAAGTGACGCCGGCAGCCCGCCCTCGCGGTATGATGGTGATCTTATTAACCGCATCCGTTCCGGGAAGCAGTCTTGCCACCAAGGCATGACCGCCTTCATGATAGGCGGTGGTCTTTCTGTCTTCTTCTTTGACGACCTTGGATTTTCGTTCGAGGCCCATGTAGACTTTATCCTTTGCATCTTCAAAGTCCATCATGTCGAGTTTTTCTTTATCGCGCTTGGCAGCCAGAAGGGCGGCTTCGTTCACCAGGTTTTCAAGGTCCGCGCCGGAAAAGCCCGGCGTTCCCTTTGCTAAAACAACGGTGTTTACATCCGATGCCACCGGCGTTTTCTTTATATGTACTTTCAGTATTTTTTCGCGGCCCTTGATATCCGGCAGCGATACCACCACCTGGCGGTCAAACCGGCCGGGTCGCAGCAGGGCAGGATCGAGTACATCCGGGCGGTTGGTGGCCGAGATCAGAATAACCCCTTCATTGGACTCAAACCCGTCCATTTCAACCAGCAATTGGTTCAGGGTTTGCTCCCGTTCATCGTGCCCGCCGCCCAGTCCGGCGCCGCGGTGTCTGCCCACGGCATCGATTTCATCGATGAAAACGATACAGGGTGCATTTTTCTTGCCCTGGACAAAGAGATCCCGGACCCGGGAAGCGCCGACGCCGACAAACATTTCCACAAAGTCCGATCCGCTGATACTGAAAAAAGGAACGCCGGCTTCTCCGGCAATAGCCCGAGCCAACAAGGTCTTGCCGGTGCCCGGGGGGCCGGTCAATAACACGCCCTTGGGAATGCGGCCGCCCAGGCGCGTAAATTTTTTGGGATCTTTCAGAAAATTGACGATTTCTTCAAGCTCTTCTTTGGCTTCGTCGATACCGGCCACGTCCTCAAAGGTTACTTTTCCCATCGTGTCCGACATCAGCCGGGCTTTGCTTTTGCCGAAGGAAAGGGCTTTGCCGCCGCCGGACTGCATCTGGCGCATAAAAAATATCCATACGCCGATCAAAATGAGCATCGGAAACCAGGATACCAGAATGGACATGTACCAAGGGGTTTCCGCAGGGGGTTTGGCCTGAATGGCCACGCCTTTTTGACGGAGAATTTTAATAAGGTCTAAATCTTGCGGAGCATATACCTTAAATCGATTCCGATCTGCATCGGTAACGATAAGCTGCTGACCTTGAATCACCACATCGGCGACCCGCTCGGTTTCCACCATGGTCAGAAAATCCGAATAACTGATGTTGGACTCGGTCAAATGCTGCTGATTAAAAAGGTTATAGAGCATGATCATCATCAGCGTGATGACGAGCCAGAGCGCTATGTTTTTGTAAAAAGGATTCAAAAGATAATACCTCCAAAATCGGAAATCGCCAAAACGGTTTATTTAAGAGCGCTAAAATTAATCATTATTAACGGATTCTGCAAGGGTAAGTTCGATTTTCAGTATGCGTTGTGTTAAATTAGTAACTTTCACCCGATCATCAATCCGATGGCCCGTAACCCAAATAATCCGGTCCGCGCTCTCAAGAATCGGGCATTGGGTCCTTTCCCATACAGGCACCTTGTGGTCAATGAAAAATTTCTTTAATTTTTGAGTGCCGGCGGCTCCCAGCGGTCTAAAGGCGTCCCCGGATCGAACCTGTCGAATAAGCAAGGGAAAGTGTATGGCATTCATATCAAAAAATGCCATGCGATGTCCAGTATTAGAAAAATCGGGTTTGAATCCTTCGGCCATTATTTCGGCTGATATGCTGAGGCCGAAGTCGGGCAAAAGGGCTGTTCCCGGCTTCTCCAATTGATAGGAGCTGTTTTGAACGGATTGACCACGGGGCTGAAAAGGAGTTTTTCGCAGGGGGGTGGAACTGCGATAAAGAGTCAGTTGGGTGGCCGACTTTTCGATGCGTAGCTGATCCGGAAGGTCCAACACGCCTTGCTCGCGGTGACTGAGGCACAATTTCATCACGGAGGCTACATGCTGAAATGATATTTTTCGCAAATTTCCTTTGACTTGAAGCATTGCCTGTCGCAAAACGTGCCTGGCTACCGGTAGGGGCTGGCGCGCGAGCTGAGTAATTGAAAGACAAACGCGTTGAGGGGCTGCCTGAACGATTATCTTTTCAAAAACGGGACGAAGGGTTTCCGTCATCCAACCCGTTTCGCTTTCAGCAATGGCGGCCGACCGGTTCAACGTCTCGACTATATTGGGGTTATAGTGTTTTTTCAGCGCGGGCAGCAGATCATGGCGAATCCGGTTTCGCAAGTGGGCCGTGTCCCGGTTGGTATGATCGGTCCGCCAAGGAAGATGGTGCGCGGATAAAAAGGAAAAAATTTCGGCTTTGGTAAGCCTGATCAGCGGCCGGATAATCGTGAGGGCTGATACCAGGGCGTATGCTGATTCAGCCGGTCGTTTGACCGGAATTCCGGAAAGTCCTGCTGCGCCGCTGCCGCGGATAAAGTTCATTAGTACCAGTTCCGCGTTGTCATCCGCATGATGGCCGAGCGCGATTTTGGTATAGTCGTGTGCCGCGGCGGTTTTAGATAGAAAATCATAGCGTACTTTTCGGCCGGCCTCTTCCAGACTTAGTTTATGCTCTTTTTGGTAGGTTGAAACGTTGATGGTCTCGATATGGCAAGGAATCTTCAACCGGGACGCAAACGCGGCGGAAAAATCGGCGTCTGCGGCACTTTCTCGGCCACGCAAGTCGTGGTTGAGGTGCGCAGCCCCGATTCGAAGTCCGAATTTGGCGGCAAGCCGGCAAAGGCACCACAGCAGGGCGACCGAATCGGCGCCCCCTGAAAGCCCGACCAGAACACCGTCTTGATTTTCGAGCAACTGATGTTCGGTAATGGTATTTTCCACGGTTCTGAAAAACCGCAAGTTTTCTTTTTGATGGAATCGGGTCATCCGGCTTTTTCCCTTGAAAAGTCGTTTGCTTTCTTTTATGGTCACATGCTGGTTGTGCTAGGCGGGGAGCTAGCGGTTCCTTATTCCCGAAATCCGCTTTATGCGGGGCTGAATTCCCCCCCGAAGGGTTTTTTCCAACGGCACGGTTCCCGCAACTGACCGGTCGCCACGCAACAGACGGTCATGAACCTCGTCAGGTCCGGAAGGAAGCAGCGATAAGTGACTTAGGCTGTGTCGTGGATCGATCCCGGTTATGCTTGCGGGTTACCGTCTTTACGGAAAAAATTCGACTGGGGGGTGCACAACCAGCTTTTCCCCCGGCTCCCCCTCATGTTTTTTCGATGCTACAGCCAACCGCAGTTTTTTTCAATAACCCAAAACAGCCGCCTTGACATCGAAACAATGAGACTTATTTTTTTGGCAATGTTGGCGAGGCGTGCACAATAGCGCAATTGGGTGCTTTTTTTAATAGTTATCCGTTTTTTCGATCGAGTCAGGGGAAGAATAAGCCAATGAGCGCAAAGGAAAAAATAAGGAAATACGAAGAAGCCGAACAGGCGGCGATTGACCAGGACCTTTCCCATGATAAGGAAAAAAAAGGGAAAAAAGAAATAAAAGAAGCGAACGCTGACCTGCAAGCGCAAATTCAGGTTCTTGAAGATAAGCTCTCTGCCGCAGAGGCTGATGCCAAGTCCAAATACGATCAGGTACTGCGGGTGGCGGCGGAATTTGATAATTATAAAAAACGCTCTATTCGCGAAATAGAAGATTTCAGAAAATATGCAAACGAGGCCTTGTTTCGCGACCTTATAGTAGTGGTGGATAATTTGGAACGAGCGATTTCTTCGACCGATGTGAATGACGGCGCCGGTACCTGTGTGCTGGAGGGTGTCAAAATGACACATCAGGAAATTCTTAAAATATTTGAGAAATTTAATGTAAAACCGATTCTATCCGTTAACCAGCCGTTTGATCCCGTTTTTCATCAAGCGATGTTCCAGGAAGAGACAAACGAAGTGCCTGAAAATACCGTAATCAAGGAAATGCAGCGGGGCTACCTGATTCACGACCGGCTGCTCAGGCCTGCCATGGTGATTGTGTCAAAGGCGGCCGTATCCGGTAACGGATCGGAAACAACGGAAACCGGACCGGATATTGAAACTTAGTATATTCATACTTTTTCAAATGACAGATAAGGCTTCTAAGCAAGGAGGAGGAGAAACATGGGCAAGATTATAGGGATCGATCTGGGTACGACGAATTCCTGTGTGGCGATCATGGAGGGCGGTGATCCGAAGGTCATCACCAATCCGGAAGGCGGGCGCACAACGCCGTCCATAGTCGCCATATCAAACAGCGGAGAGCGCCTGGTCGGCCAGATTGCTAAACGCCAGGCCATTACCAATCCCGAGAACACCGTGTTCGGTGTGAAACGCCTGATTGGAAGGAAATTCAACTCTCCAGAAGTTCAGAGTGACATCAAGGTACTGCCTTATAAGATCGAGCAGGCCTCAAACGGCGATATTCGAATCAACATTCAGGGCAAACAACATAGTCCTGCCGAGATCTCCTCCTTTATTCTCGCCAACCTTAAGAAGACCGCAGAGGAATACCTGGGTGAAACCGTTACGGATGCCGTTATTACGGTGCCGGCTTATTTTAATGACAGCCAGCGGCAGGCAACCAAGGATGCCGGCAAAATTGCCGGTCTGAACGTGCTTCGCATCATCAATGAGCCGACCGCTGCATCCCTGGCCTATGGGCTGGACAAGAAAAAAGAGGAAAAAATTGCCGTGTTCGACCTGGGTGGGGGAACCTTTGATGTATCGGTTCTTGAAATCGGAGAAGGTGTTTTTGAAGTCAAGGCCACGAACGGAGATACCCATTTGGGTGGTGAAGATTTTGACTTAAGAATTATCGATTATTTGGCCAATGAATTTCATAAAGACCAGGGAATCAATTTGCGAAGCGATAAAATGGCCCTTCAACGCCTGAAGGAAGCGGCTGAGAAAGCCAAGATGGAGCTTTCCACGTCCATGGAGACCGATGTCAACCTGCCGTTTATCACGGCGGACGCCAGTGGGCCGAAACATTTAAATATCAAGATTTCGCGGGCAAAGCTGGAAAGCCTGGTCAGCGATCTTCTGGACAATCTGGAAGCACCCTGTCGCACGGCCATGAAGGATGCGGGTCTAAGTCCCAATGATATCCATGAAGTGATACTGGTGGGCGGCATGACGCGAATGCCCGCAGTTCAGGACCGGGTTCGAAAGATTTTCGGCAAGGAACCGCACCGAGGGGTGAATCCGGATGAGGTGGTGGCGGTGGGAGCTGCTATTCAGGCCGGCGTGCTCAAAGGGGATGTCAAGGATGTCCTGCTGCTCGATGTCACGCCGCTTTCTCTCGGCATTGAAACCCTTGGTGGTGTGTTTACCAAACTGATTGATAAGAACACGACCATTCCGACCAAAAAGAGCCAGATTTTTTCAACGGCCGCGGACAATCAACCGGCGGTTTCCATTCATGTGCTTCAGGGAGAACGTGAAATGGCGGCCAACAATAAAACCCTCGGCAGGTTCGAGTTGGTCGGCATTCCGCCGGCTCCAAGAGGGGTGCCGCAAATTGAAGTCGCCTTTGATATCGATGCCAACGGGATTGTGAATGTATCGGCCAAGGACATGGCCACCGCCAAGGAACAATCCATTAAAATCACCGCTTCCAGCGGCCTGTCCGAAGCGGACATCGAAAAGCTCATCAAAGATGCCGAGCTTCATGCCGAGGAAGACAAAAAGAAAAAAGAGCTGGTGGAGGCCAGAAACACGGCGGACAGCTTGATTTACGCGACGGAAAAATCGATCAAAGACCTGGGTGACAAGGTCGATGCCGGCACCAAAACCAAGATCGAGGAGGCAACTGCCGCACTGAAAAAAGCCATGGAAGGCGAGGATACGGACGCCATTAAGCAAAAGAGCGAAGAGCTGACTCAGGCGTCTCACAAGCTGGCGGAGGCCATGTACCAGGAAGCCGCAAAGGCGGGCGGACAGGGTGATGCCGGTGCCGGGCAAAGTGCGAGTGCCGCGCAGGATGATGATGTGGTGGATGCCGATTTTGAAGAAGTAAAAGAAGATAAAAAATAAAATTTCGCCGGGCGGAAAATAAATACAGAACCCGCGGTTCCAATGGGCGCCGCGGGTTTTTTATGCGTACCGTTCAGCAAGCATTTTCATGCGCGCGGCTTCTTCACTGCGCCCCCGTTTCTTGCACCCCTGAGCGTATATTTGACATTTTTCCCGAAGAACAGTAACCGCGGCCGTGCGTTGAAGCGCCGAAAGCACCCCGCTTTCGATCAGTCGAGAAAGGGAGGCAATGCGGAATTGGTCCAGGGCCGGCATTTTCGATAATTGATCCGAATGTCCCCCGGTTTTAACGATCAGCGCCTCATCGATCAGGTACACCGGATACCGGCAAGCCACTCTTAGCCATAAATCATAGTCCTCGCAGGCGGGAAGTGCCTCATCGAAGGCGCCGACGCTATCAAACAAGCGCCGCTGCATCATCACGGCGGACGGACTGACCAGGCACAACTGCAAAGACGGTTCAAAAATATCCCCGGACGGTTTTTGATGCCGGTTTTTCGGGTTTACCCGAACGCCGTTTCTAATCCATATTTCCTCGGTCTGACAAATCAACGCCTTCGGGTGAGCGTTAAAAAAATCGACCTGGCGGCTTAATTTCCCCGGTAGCCATCGATCATCCGAGTCGAGAAAAGCGATCAGTTCACCTGTGGCTTCAAGAATCCCCCGGTTGCGAGCGGCGCTTACGCCCCGGTTGGCCTGCCGGATTACCGTTATCCGGGGTACATATTCGGCCAGCGTGGAATTCGTTTCATCCGTGGATCCGTCGTCCACGACAATGAGCTCATGGCCATCGTAATCCTGTGACAGAACCGAATCAATCGCTGCTTTTATCGCCCATGCCCGATTATAGGTGGGAATAATGACACTGACGGTCATGTTGCCTTTATGGTGCAATGCACTGAGCGCTTTCTGTTGTTTCATGGTTCCCCGTGAAAGCGGGAGCCTATTATGTATACGCAGGCCAAAGGGGTTATCATTGCCTTGGATTGAAAACGGCATGCCTCCGACTTTTCTACCATGCGCATACACTAACCATTATCGTCTCGCATGTAAATAAGCGGCAGTTGCCCGGTCATGGCATGAATGTTTTACCAAGGGCAGGTTGCATCGCCGGCTAAATAGACGCTTGCGGGAGTCGGCTTTCAGATGATATGGCTCAACGATGTCTGCGAGCACCATTGAATTTCTTAAACAAAAACGGACTCTCCCTGCCCCATGAAAGTGACCTTTCCCCATCTGGGGAGCATGCATATTTTCTGCAAGGCCGTGGCTGAAACCGCAGGGATTTCCTACGTGCTGCCGAGTCCCACCTCAAACCGCACCCGCGAAATCGGAGAATATCACACCAACGAATCGGTATGCCTGCCCTTAAAGGTCATTCTGGGTAATTTGGTGGATGCCATTGAAAGGGGGGCGGATACCGTTGTGATGGTGGGAAGCGGCCCGCCATGCCGGCTTGGGCTCTATGACCGGATATTAAAGATTCTGTTGCGGGACTTGGGCTATGATATTCGGTGGCTTACCATCCCGGGCATTTTCAACCGGCAGGCCCTGATGCAAAACCGCGAGGAAACGCGGATGTTGCGCAGAGAACTTTCGCCGGGCAATTTTTTTCGCTTTCCCCGGGCCATGGTCATGGGATGGAAAAAGATGATGTGGTGCGATCATCTGGAGCGTACCGCCGCCGAAATGCGCGCGAAGGCCCGCTATTCAGCCCGGGTGGATGCGTTGCTTGAAAAGGGGCTTTGCGATATGGATGCGGCCAAGGGGGTTCGAGAACTGACACGTGCTGGAAATGAGGCGATCAGCGCGCTGAGACAAATTGAGAAAAGCGGTCGCTCTCCATTGCGGGTGGTGATGGTGGGAGAGGTGTACACGGTGATGGAACCCTCCATTAATATGGATGTGGAAAGGCGCCTGGGACATCTGGGGGTGATGGTGCACCGATCCTCCTATTTCAGCACGCATATTCGAAGGGGCTCCCGGTTGGATAAAAAGTTGCTGAAGCAAAGGCAGGCGTTGCTTCACAGGGCCGTGCCTTATCTGAATTATGATGTGGGCGCGGAATGCAATTTTTCAGTAGCCGAGGCAGTGGCGGCAGCCGGGGAAGGCTATGACGGCGTGGTGCATGTCTATCCGTTTTCCTGCATGCCGGAGACCAATGCGGCCGCAGTCCTCTCCGCCGTGAGCGAGGATTTGAATCTGCCGGTCCTTCCGATTGTTATTGATCGGCAGGATATGGGGCTTCGCATAGACACCCAGTTGGAAGCGTTTGTGGATATTATGATGTGGCGAAAAAAGAGGCGTCTAATATGAAGGTCGGGTTTTGCCGGGAGCTGTTGCATGTGGAGGGGATGGCGGCGTTAAAGGCAACGCTTGACCGATTGGCCCCAGAAATCGAATGGGTCCATGATTCCGCCAAAAAAGTCCGCAGCCAACTGCTTCTTGACGGGGATGCCTGTTATCCCTTCAAAAAAATGGTTCGAAGCGCGCTGTCCTTGTTGCCCGGGGTGGATGCGTTGCTGGTCCCTCGAATCATCCGCTTGGACAATTATCTGATGTGTCCGAATTTTCGCGCCTTGCCGGATATGGTCCGGCTCAATCTGGAAAGGCTGTATTCAGCGAAGTTGATTCCCCTGTTGACGCCTGAAATCGATGCGGTGACATCCGGTCCGGTGGATTTTCTTGCCGCCGACATTTTCAAGCAGCTTTTCGGAAAAAGTTCGACGGCAAGCCCGGTTGTGGAAAAGGCCGGGGCGCACCTTACGGAAGATTTGCGGAAACGCGATATTTCAAAGGCCATCGCCCTGATCGGGCACGCCTATGTGCTGCCGGATGCACATCTGAATAACGGGGTGCCGGAGATATTGCACGGGCTGGGCCATGAAACGGTGAGCACCCGGGATATCGCCTTTAACACCCTGACCTCGCTGGCGGCAAGGCATGATTATTACGCAAAGACATTGTACTGGCGATCCGCCCGTGAGGTTTTGGGGGGATTTCTCTATTTTACGCAGGTGCAGCGGCCCGCCGGGATGATTCACCTCGTGCCCTTTAATTGCGGGGTGGACGCGCTGCTCAGAATAGAGCTGGCAAGCCTTCATAACCGGCTAAATCACCCGGTCCCCTTCATGGTCATCGTGTGCGATGAGCATACGCAGCGGGATCATGTGCTGACAAGGGTCGAGGCATTTTTGGATATGGTTCATGGCATCACCCTCCACTGAAATATTTCCGCGAATCGACGCGGGCATTGCAAAAAACGAGATTGCGACCCATCCCCTTTTTTTCCGAATGGCATTTACATGAAGATTCAGGCGGTTAGTGCATTATTCTGAATTCTGTATTCCTGAGTAGTTACCGAAAGATTTGATCACAGCGCATGCCTGACTGGCGCTTTTAGGTGAATTTACGGTCGGTTTGGTTTATTGGCGGAGTTGAACAAGGTTTTGCCTCGGCAGATCGTCTCAAAATGGCGGAAACGCTTCTTTGACCAGTGCTTGCCTGTCAGTTGCCCAAAGACCATGGACGTCCTTTCTCCAAACTCACTTACGGAAAAATCGCCCGGCAAGCGGGAAAACGGTTTGGCGCTGGCTGAGCAAAGATGCTCCCTGGTGTTACCGCAGCTGGATTTGGCCCCGCGATCCGGATTTCGAACAAAAAGCCGCAAGATTCCTTGATTTGCATCATGGCATCCGGGAAGGGAAACCCCTGGGCAGCAATGACTTTATTATTTCTTCCGATAAAAAAACCAGTATTCAAGCCCATCATCGAATTTTCGACCCAGAGCACTTAGCCAGTTCAATCGCTATTTTCTCTCCCACCCCTAATCGGGTGTTTAAGCGCCGGTGAATCAATCTCTTTGCAAGTGTCATATCGGCGGCGCAATCGTCACCAGAACACGCAGATCGGTGATGGCCCGAACACCGTGCGGTTCGGAAATCTCACTGATCAGCACATTGCCCGGCTTTGCGGGCATGGTCGCATTGTTTGCGCCCAGAAATTCGCCTTCGCCCTCCAGAATGACGATACTCAGTTGCCCCTCGATATCGTGACTGTGAATCGGCAACTGCTGGCCCGCCTTGAAGTTGAAATTAAGGATTTTAAAGTAGGCTGAATCGTTGACGAGCAGTTTTGTAAAGGCTTTATCTGAAAATCCGTTTTCTTCAAACACATTTATTTTTTTCATGATCGCTCTCCTTTTAGGTGGATGAATGCTGCCACGCGAATATATCGAGTGGAGCGGTTAACCGGTTGCCGATGGTTTGAACCATACCAAGGTGTCTTGGTATGGTCTTTGATCTGTATCAATAATACGATATTTTTGCCATGTTGTTTATCCGTTGCTTTTTGCAATGTGAAGACAAAATAAGTTGACATTGTGCCGGGGAATGCGGAGAAATAAGGGAACACGGCTTGTGTCGACACTTAAGCGGTGTTGCGTTTTGGTTCGAAGAAAGGAGAACCATGGCCGATATCATCACTAACCGCATCGGTATGGAACTGATGTTGGTACCGGCCGGCACGTTTATCATGGGCGGGGACTGGGAGGCCGATCAGGCCGACGAGAATGAGCTGCCGAAGCACACGGTTCAACTTAAAAAACCGTTTTATATTGGCAAATTCGCGGTGACCCAATCCCAGTGGCAGGCCGTGATGGGGCAAAATCCCAGTCACTTTATCGGCTCGGACCGGCCCGTGGAAACCGTGTCTCATTCAGATGCGTTGGTGTTTATCAAAAAAATTAACAAATTGGAGCGCCCGCGGGCCTACAGGCTGCCTACCGAAGCCCAATGGGAATACGCCGCTAGGGCGGGTTCCCATAGCACCTTCTGCTTCGGCGTCGATCCAGCCAACCTTCCCCGATACGCCTGGTATCAAAAAAACAGTGGCGGCGAAACGCATCCGGTGGGGCGATTACTGCCCAATGCGTGGGGGCTGTACGACATGCACGGTAATGTTCACGAGTGGTGTGCGGACTGGTTTGACCGAAACTATTATGCCCAGAGCCCGCTCCTTGATCCTCAAGGTCCGAAAAAAGGACTGGCGCGTGTGCTAAGAGGCGGGGACTGGGGATCTGCCGAACCATGGTACTGCCGGTGCGCCATTCGCAGCCTCAGCTCTGCGGACCGCCGCAGCCCCCGGGTTGGATTTCGGGTGGCAATGATTTCATAGCATGGGCCGAATCGCACCCTGAACCGGTAAAGCCGGAAGCTGGGCTGCTTGGTGCCAGCCACCTTTTCCAGTTTCAGGTATCGGCTGCGTAACGGGGTAATCGATCACACACATGGGGAGTATGAAAGAATGAAAGATGAAAAGATCAAGGCCATGTGGCCCGAAGAGCTTAAAGAATACATGCAGCGGGAGCGGGAAGAGGATTATCTTCTGGTGGATGTCCGTCAGCCGCAGGAGTATGAGGTTGAGCATATTCCGGGCGCCTTGCTGATCCCGCTGCCGCAGGTAATGAAAGATGTCACGCGGGTGCCGGTGAATAAGAATCTTATCTTTTATTGCGCGCACGGCATTCGCTCGCGGGTCGCCGCGGAACGCTGCGCGGACAGCGGGCGACATCCGCATGCCATTTACAGCCTTACCGGCGGCATTGCCGCCTGGGAAGCGCAAGTGGTGACGGATGTTCCAAAACTGGAGATTTTTAACGATCTGTCGGCTCCCACGGATTGGGTCAAAACGGCAATGAATCTTGAAAAGGGCGCATTTCTTTTTTATGACTATGTCATTAAAAAATGCACGGACACGGACCTGGTCAAGGCGTTGGTAGACATCAGCGTCATGGAAACCGCCCATGCCCGGTTGATTTACAACCTTTTCCCCCGGGATGAGCGTTCCACCGAGATGTTTCAGGATGTTTACGGCGCGCTTTCCGGCGATATCGTGGAAGGGGGGCAACCGCTTTCCGAACTTTGCCGCCAACTGGAAGCCATGCCCGGCCCGTTTATGACAAATGCCCTGGAGATGGCGCTTCGTATCGAATATGCGGCCTATGATTTGTATCGAAGCTTGGCCGATCAGAGCGAGGATGAGCGCATTCAAAAGGCGCTGCTGAACCTGTCCCAGGCGGAGAAAAAGCATGTAGACCGGGTGGCTCGCCTTTTCGAAAACGCGTTTTAAGCCGTTTTAGACCCTCTATCAGAAACATACACGTTTTTGCGTGTATGTTCACTGAAGGTGAAAGATGGCTTTTATGCCTCCCAGCATCCCAGCCTTCCAGCATCCGGCTTTGCCGGATTAGGCTGTTGTGGCTATCAAATATTAATTCAAAGGGGACCAAATGGACCGTCCGGTGCTCAATAAAGTGGTTTTGTTTCTCGTGGTGCTTTTGATTTCGCTGCTCTTTATCTCCATGATTCGCCAGTTTCTGATGGTGATACTGGTAACCGGCATTTTTTCCGCCATGGCGCAGCCCATTTTTCGACGGTTTTTAAAGTGGTTTAACGGCCGAAAGAACGCAAGCGCCGCTGCAACGCTGGCCTTTATTTTACTGATCATATTTTTGCCCCTTGCCGGGCTGCTGGGCATCGTCGCCGGCCAGGCGATAAAGATCAGCAACTCCGTCAAGCCCTGGATTGAGCAGCGAATAAAAGAGCCTACCGCCTTTGACGAGCTGATGCAATCCGTGCCGTATTATGATCAGGTCAAATCCTACCAGGATGTGATTCTGGAAAAAGCGGGCGCACTGGTGGGAAAGATGAGCACCTTTCTCTTTGACAGCCTGCAAACGGTCACCCTGTCCACTGTGAACTTCATTTTCCTGTTTTTCGTTTTTCTTTACACCATGTTCTTTTTTTTAAAGGAAGGCGATCAGATTCTGAACAAAATGCTTTATTATCTGCCGCTGACGGATGAGGACGAGCGCCGAATGCTGGATCGATTTACTTCGGTTACCCGGGCCACCATCAAGGGAACGCTGGTGATCGGCCTCATTCAAGGTACATTTGCCGGCTTGGCCTTTTGGGTGGTCGGCATCGATAGCGCCCTTTTTTGGGCCACCATCATGACCGTGCTTTCGATCATACCGGCGGTGGGCTCGGCCCTGATTTGGTTTCCGGCGGCTATTATTCTGGCCGCGGGCGGACATTTTGTTCAGGCGATCGGCCTGATGCTGTTTTGCGGGCTTTTGGTTGGAAGCGTGGATAATTTGCTTCGTCCCCGCTTCGTGGGGAAAGATACCCAAATGCACGAGCTGCTAATTTTTTTCGGCACCCTGGGAGGGATCAGTCTCTTCGGTCTCATCGGTTTTATTATCGGCCCCATTATCGCCGCTTTGTTTACCACGGTTTGGGATATTTACGGGGTGACGTTCAAGGAATACCTTCCGGAAGTAAAGATAAAAAGTTAATATATCGATCGAAGGAGGAAACGCATGTCAACCGGAAATGGAATGGAAAAGAGCCTGGATCCGGCGGTAAACCAAATGATCGCCAAGGCGAAAGCCGAAGAAATCAGTTCCGTGTGGGACCGCTATGAGGCCATGAAGCCCCAGTGCGGGTTCGGAGATACCGGACTGTGCTGCCGGCATTGCCTTCAGGGCCCTTGCCGCATCGACCCCTTCGGCAATGGTCCCGCCACCGGAATTTGCGGGGCCACGGCGGATGTCATGGTGGCCCGGGGGCTTGATCGGGCCATTGCGGCGGGCACGGCGGCCCACTCCGGGCATGCCAAGCACCTGGCCCACACCCTGATGAAAATGGCCATCGGAAAAGCATCCGCTTATGGCATCAAAGATGCGGTTAAACTTAAAGCCGTGGCCACCCGGCTCGGTATCGCCGTGAGCGGCCGGGAAGACATTGATATCGCCCGGGATGTCGCGGCTGCGGCCCTGGCCGATTTTCATGAAAAAGATACCCCGGTGTTGTGGGCCGCCACCGTGGTCAACAAGGAGCGCGTGGACGTATTGACCCGCCTGGGGATTGTTCCCAAGGGCATTGATCACGAAATTTCGGAGATCATGCACCGCACGCTTTATGGTGTGGACGCCGATGCGGTCAACCTGTTGCTCGCGGGTCTTCGGTGCGCGGTGGCGGATCTGGCCGGATGCTATATGGGCACGGATCTGGCCGATATTCTGTTCGGAACCCCGCAACCGGTGGTTTCTGAAGCCAACCTGGGCACGCTGAAAAAAGGAAGCGTCAATATCGCGCTTCACGGACATAACCCGGTGGTCTCCGAAGTGATTGTGGCCGCGGCGGCGGGCATGGCGGAAAAAGCAAAGGCGGTCGGCGCCGCCGGCATCAACCTGGTAGGGGTGTGCTGCACGGGAAACGAGATCCTGATGCGCCATGGTATTCCGGCCTGCACGCATTCGGTGAGCCAGGAGATGGCCCTTGTGACCGGCGCCGTGGATGCCATGGTGGTGGATTACCAATGCATCATGCCGTCGATGGCCACGGTGGCCGAGTGCATGGGTACCACCGTGATTACGACCATGGACCTGGCCAAGATCACCGGCACCGAGCATGTGGCGTTCTCCGAGGAATCGGCGCTTGAAACCTCCAGGCGCATCATCGACATCGCCATCGAAAATTTCAAACGCAGACGGAATCGCCCGGTCGATATTCCGGATTTCAAGGAAAAGGTGATCGCCGGGTTTTCGGTGGAAGCCATTGTGGCGGCGCTTGCCAAACTCGATGCCGATGCGCCGTTAAAGCCGCTGGTGGACAACATCGTGGCGGGCAATATCCGTGGCGTGTGTCTCTTTGCCGGGTGTAACAACGTCAAGGTTCCTCAGGACAGAAATTTTGTCACGATCGCCAAAAAGCTGCTGAAGGAAAACGTGCTGGTGCTGGCCACCGGATGCGGCGCGGGTGCGCTGATGCGGCATGGATTCATGGACCCTGCCAACGTGCCTGAATTGTGTGGCGAAAGGCTTGCCGCCGTGCTGACCGCGATCGGGAAAGCAAACGGCCTTGGCGGCCCCTTGCCCCCCGTGCTTCATATGGGCTCTTGCGTGGATAACTCCCGTGCCGTGGCCATGGCGGTGGCCGTGGCCCGGTATCTGGGCGTGGATACGGCCAAGTTGCCTGTCGTGGCTTCCGCGCCCGAGGCGGTTTCTGAAAAGGCCGTCTCCATTGGCGCCTATGCTGTGGCGGCCGGGTTGCCGACCCATGTCGGGGTGATGTTGCCGGTGTTGGGTAGCCCGTTGGTCACCGAAGTGCTCACCGAAAAATTAAAGGATCTGACCGGCGGCTATTTCATCGTGGATCTGGATCCGGAATCCTCGGCGATCAAGCTTATCGCCGCCATTGATGAGCGAAGGAAAGGTCTGGGGCTTTAAATCAAAAAAGGAGCTCATGATGTCCGAGCCAAAAGAAATATTCGTGAAACTCGATCAGTGCATGGGGTGTCACACATGTGAGTTGGCGTGTGCGGTGGCCCATTCCGAATCAAAGACATTATACGGCGCGTTGCTTGAGCGGTCTGTTCCCCAAAAGCGGATTTATGTGGAGTGGGCGCCGCCGAACAGGCCCGTGCCGATCTTATGCCGCCATTGCGAGGAGGCGCCCTGCCTGCATGCCTGCATCAGCGGTGCGATTTTCCGATCGGCCGAGGGCGTGGTGCGAAGTGATCCGGACCGGTGTATCGGTTGCTGGACTTGTGTGATGGTGTGTCCGTACGGTGTTATCGGGCGGCATTTGCAGGAACAAAAGGCCTATAAATGCGACCGATGTCCGGATCTCAAGATGCCGGCCTGTGTAACGGCCTGTCCCACGAAAGCGTTGGTTTACAGATCCGCTGCAACGCATGCCAAAGAGATTCGGCAAACGGCCGCATTCAAAATAACGGCCGGAAGCGGGGCGTAATCCATGAAAAATGACAATGTGATGCGATATGTCATCATCGGCGCCAGCGCGGCCGGTATGGCGGCGGCGCAGACGATTCGTGAAACCGATTGCCGGGGGCGGGTGACGATTCTTACCGAAGAATCCGATCCGCCTTATTTCAGGCCGCTTATTCCCTATCTGATCAGCGGCAAAAAAAGCGCCGCGCAGATGATGCTCTCGGGAAAAGGCCCCTATACGGCAGGGGACATAACGGTCAACACCGGCGTTCGGGTGGCCGGTATCGATGGCGCTCAAAAAATCGTCCGAACGGCCAAGGGTATGGAAATTCCGTTTGACCGGTTGTTGATCGCCACGGGGTCTCGCCCCCATCTGCCGCCGGAAATTGAAAACACCGCTGCAACCGGCGTGTTTACCATGAGAACGCTTGCGCATGCCCGGGCTGCGTCGGTTCGCGCCGAAACTGCCCGGCATGCCGTCATGCTCGGCGGCGGTCTGTTAAATCTCAAGACCGCCTTTGCCCTTCTGGAAAAGGGCATTCGGGTGACGCTCGTGGTGTTTTCCCCGGAAGTACTCTCGCAACTCATGGAACCGCGGGATGCCGCACGCATTCGCGCGGCCCTTGATGCTGCGGGGTTAAAGATTCTGACCGGTAAACGCGCGACCGCCGTTATTTCCGGTGCCGGCGGGGTGCAGGGGGTGTTGTTGAATGACGGAGAGCGCCTTGCTTGCGAGATGGTCTTCATCGGAAAAGGGGGGTTGCCCAACACCGGCTTCTTAAAAGAGAGCCAACTTTGCATGGACGGCGGCGTGGTGGCGGACCGGCACACCGCCACCAGCGATGCGAATATTTTTGCGGCCGGCGATGTGGCCGTGACCTTTGATCCGGTAACGCAGGCAAGGGTCAATACCGGCCTTTGGACCAACGCCGTTGAAATGGGCCGGTGCGCCGGGTTCAACATGGCCGGACAAAAGACCGTATATAGTGGCACCTTCGGCATCATGAACGCCACCCAGATCGCCAATGAACCCTTTGTTTCCATGGGCGTGGTGCATACGCTGGGCACAGCCTATGAAACCCATATTGCTTCAGGAAAGAATTTTTACCGGAAAATCGTCTTTAGCCCGGACGGCGCCCGCCTGGCCGGAGCGGTGCTTTCCGGTAATATCACGGGCGCGGGGCTGTTGCGGCTGGTGATGCGGGAGCGAAAACCCGTGGCCGCGTTCAAGCACGCCGTCATCAACGGAACCTTGAATTATGGGCATTTTCTAAGGTAGCGTTGCAGCTACCAGCTACCAGCTATCAGCTATCAGCTACCAGCTATCAGCTATCACCTACCAGCTATCAGCTAACCGCCAGCCCCATTTATGCCACAGCCGCACCGCACGCCGGACAGAACCGAAAGGTTTCTTCCTTGATCGGGGCTTGACAGCCCGCGCATTTATTCGGCACAGGCCCCAGCACCACGAGCAACTCCCCTTCCCGCACCGGCACCATCTTTTTGTCATGTTTGAAATCGGCCGTCTTAAGGACCCGTTCAACAATGCCATCCATGGCCGCAGCCACCGCCTTTTCCTGTTTCATGATGGTGATGTTGAACAATTCCTCCCCTTTTTTCACCATATCCCCGGGTTTCACATACATGACCCACAGATCGCCGGTGCTGGGAGAGCCCACATGGCTCGGGTTGTCCCGGTCCGCCATTTCAAGGGCGCCCACCTTGGCGCCCGTGGCGGCTGCCACCTTGACCGGGTAGGCAAAGGTTTCATCATCCAGGGCGTATCGCACCAGGCTCACCCCTTCCGGATCAACCGGCGCCATATCCAGAATGGCCATGCGGTGGGGTTTGCCGTCGCTGTCATTAAAGACGATTTCCTGATCAACCCTGAGCCCCTCGAACCAGACATCCAGTGGCAGCCGGTTCGGGTTGCCGAATTCCTGACGGAAGCGGATCGTTTTTAAGGCATCGCCCGGATGGTTCAGATACATGACCAACTCCTCGTCCGTGGGATCCCGCTCGATCTGGCGGACCAGATCGGTTTCCTCGGCCGCAATATCGATTTCGGCCAGGGATAAGAGGGGAGAGGCCTGCGTCCGCTGGGGCAACAGCTCGCGGTATTTGTCGCCAAAGACGCTTTCATAGACCCACTCCGGCGGAAAGCCCAGGGGCAACCGGCCAAACCGGCCCATGAGAAGATCCCGGAACGCGTCATTGCTTTCCCGGTATAACATCAGCCGCTCTTTTTTAAGCGCTTCATTCACGCTCTCTTCCGGTATGCCGGCCACCGATTCCAGAACCCACAAGAGATGGCGCACTTCTTCTTCTCCCCCTCGCTGAAACGCACCGGTTACGGCTAAAAAGGCGGTATTCCAGGTGATCTGCGAGCCGGGCGTGACATCGTGATACCGGACAATCCGGCGCGTGCCGGCCAGAAACCGCAACATGTACGGCAATAGATGAATATAGCCCTGTTTCATGGCGCCTTCCTGCGATGAGGAGGTGGCGCCTCCCGGCATGCCGTGATGCACGACATCATGGTCAATGCCGCGGAAATAGGGCGCCGTGTACCGGTCATAGTAGGGCATGATCTGTTTGAGCACGAAGTTGCAGGCCCGAATCGCTTCTTTATCAAGACCGGTTTTAAGCCCCATTTCTTCCTCGATATAAGCGGCCGTGGAAAGCACCTCCCCCTGGCCGTACCAGCGCACGGCCGCGCCGATGGCCGTGTCCAGAATATGCGCTCCGGCTTGGGCGGCGGCCCCATAGGCCGGTACAAAAAGCCCGTCCGTGAAATGCCGATGGTAATGAATGACCAGTTCGGGATATTTTTCCCGAATGGCCGTCACCAGCGCCCGAATAAAACGGGGCGGGCAAACCCCGGCCATATCCTTTAACCCGAGAATGAACCGGCGGGCCGCCGCTTTACCGGACAGGCCGATCACATCGGCCACCATGGCCACCATGGCGTCCACGACCCCCAGGTAATGGGGCACGTCAAACCCGTCGGCCCAGGATAAGGACACGGCCGGTTCAAAGACGTTTGCGGGCGAATTCATCACAACCTCCGCCAGCGGCACCATGTTGTCCACATGATTTAAAAAATCAAAGCACCGGATCACGTCATGATGCGCGCAGATCATCTCGCCGGTCAGCCGCATGAGATTTTTGGGCTGGGGTTTATATCCGAGCAGGTTGGTGGACCGGACCAGGATTTGTTTCAACGTTTTCGGGGCGAACTGGTTCCAGCTTCTGGCCTCGTTAAAGGGATAGGTCATGTTGGCCATCATGGCCACGTGAAAGTGAGCGCCGCCGCCGTTTTCAATGGAAAAAAAGCCGCATTGGTCGAGATACGGCCCGATCAGCTTATCCTCGGCCAGCCGGAACCGGTTGCCGCTGTTGGATTGCGTGATATCCCGCGCGGTGGTGTCCGTAAAATGAACGCGACCCGAATCGCGAAGATAATCCAGCAAGGCCCTGCGGTCCCCGCGCGGATAAATCGTTTCCGGGGGTGTATTCTCAAGGGACGGTAGCACCGGCGCAAAGGCTCCCAGGCGCTTGTCTTCGGGTCCGCGATACTCTCCGAGCTGAACAAAGGGGTTGAATCCCCGCGCCGAGATCTCGGCCACCAGGCGGCTTAAGCGCATCGCCTCGGGCTCGACATCCCGGTACCCCATCAGATTCGGCGTGGTCGCGATAAAGCGCGTATCGTATTCGCCGGATATAAATCGGGGATGGCTGATGATTCTTCGATGAAACGGAATGGTGGTTTTCAGGCCGCCGATGACGTATTCGTTTAAGGCCCGGTCCATGATGGCAAGAGTCTTATGCCAGTCCCTGCCATAGGCGATCAACAGGGCGGCCGCCGAATCATAGTGCGGGGGAAAGGCATATCCGCCGGAGATACAGGAATCCAGACGCACGCCGGGCCCGCCGGGAGAAATGTAACGCGTGATCAATCCCGAATTGGGCGCAAAGCCGTGCCGGGGATCCTCGCAATTGATTCGAACCTGAACCGCATGGCTGACCGGAAGGGTGTCGGCGGCATTAAACCGCAGCGCGGCGCCGAACGCGATGGCGATCTGCTCTTCCACCAGGTCGATGCCGTACCGGCATTCCGTGATGCCGTGCTCCACCTGAAGCCGCGTATTGACTTCGATCAGGTATTCGTTGTCTTCCCCATCCACCAGAAATTCCACAGTTGCCAGTGAATAATAGCCTACCGCCTTGACCAGTTTTTCGGCATAGCCTTTTAACCGCGCGCGGCGATTCTCCGTCATGCCGGGCCAGGGCGACGGGGTCATCTCGATCAGTTTCTGGTGGTTGCGCTGGACCGTGCAGTCCCGCTCGTCAAACGCGAACACATTGCCGTGCCGGTCCGCGATGACCTGAATCTCGATGTGGCGCACGGACGTCAGCAGCTTTTCGACAAAAAGGCGCGGATTGCCAAAGGAGGCCTGGGCCAGGGTGGAGGCCTTGGTAAAGGCGCCTTCCAACTGCGACATGTCATAGACCTCGTAAATCCCTCTGCCGCCGCCGCCGCCTTCGGCTTTCAGCATCACGGGCAGGCCCATGTCCATCGCCACCTTTCGGGCCTCGGCGATACTGACGGCGCCCGGGGAGCCGGGCACTACCGGAATTCCGATATTGCGGGCCAGTTCCCGCACCTTGACCTTGTTGCCCAGAAGCCGCATGGCGTCGGCGGTAGGGCCGATAAACAGAAGATCCGCGTCATGGCATTTTTGCGGAAACCCGGCATCTTCCGAGGCAAACCCCCATCCCGGATGAATGGCGGCGACGCCTTGTTTTTTCGCCAGGGCGATAATGCGGTCGATGCCCAGATAGGCTCTGGGATTTTCACCCAGAAGGATCAATTCCTGCGCGCCGGCGGTAAACGGCGCGGTTTTGTCCGCATCGGTCACCGTGAGTACGGGAACGGCATGGAATACTTCCCGAATGGATCGAATGATTCTGCGGGCAGTGATTCCCCGGTTGGCCACCAGGATTTTTTTGCCCCGAATTTCAGCCGCTATTTGTTCAAATGTTTTGATCATGATAACGCTCCTTAATTAGGAAGTCATGCCACCGGATACATACTGCCTGAACGAAAAATTCGTTCTCCTTCGGTGGTTTGCACGGTAATGGCGCCATCGGCGGTGATCCCCTGAAAAATCACCGGCCGCTCCGCCTCGCCGAAGGCATCCAGCAGAATGCGCTCGCCGATATAGGCCAGATGGGGCCTCAGGTTGCCGACAAATTGTTCCGGATTCCCGTGCAAAAGGGTTTCCGTCACCTGCGATCGAAGGTGGCGGACAAAGGGTACCCATAGGTCCAACGGTGAACACGTCACACCGAATTCCTGCAGACAGCCCGCTGCCGGGGCAAGCGGAGAATGCAGCGCACTGGTGCGCGGTGCCGAGATCAGGTTCAGCCCGAGGCCGGCGATGACGATGTCCGATTTTGCCTCTATCAGAATACCGCCGACTTTTTTCCCGCCGACGAGAAGATCATTGGGCCATTTAATGGCGGGCGCCAAGCCGAGCCCTTTTAAAATTTCAGCCATCGACTTGGCCAGCAGCAATGAAAACAGATTTCCCCAAACCGGCCTCATTGCAGGAACCCGCAAAGAGCCATACACATTCCCTGGCGGAGAATGCCAGTGCCGCTGAAATTGCCCGCGTCCCGCGGTTTGGGCTGACACGAGAACGGACGCCCACTCCGGGAACCGGTTTTCCCCCGCCAGACGCCACGCCAAATCCATGCTGGAAGCGCACGTCTTCGCCGTCACCAGCATCAGCGCGTCAGGGCTGCTTCCCACCTGTCGATAACTGAGCGGCATGTTGTTTTCCGGTGCAAATGCCTTTTGTTTCCGGCATTCAAAACCGGTTAACTCGGCCTTTCCGTTCAATTTTAGTTCCCCCGTCAAAACATTATTCGGAGAATAAAAAAGGCCGAAAATCGCGTTATGACAACGATCTTCGGCCTTATATTCCATTGTGGCACCCTATCCAAAGGGTTCTACCGGACTCTTCGACCCCGTTTTCGGACGGCGCCTTCACACCGCCGTCGCCCCCCGGATAAACCCTGCACCGCAGTTTCCATCCAGATGGCGATCCTTCGAGAATGATCCTTCTTTCATGGGATGTGCGGAATGTCAATATGAAATGATTCAGTGTTTAACGAAAAGAAGGCACAGATGCGAGCGTAAACAAAATGAACCGCTCTCCGGTCACGGTGCTGATGTCGGTGTGAAGACTTTTCACCTTGACGCGAACCAGGCCTTCCACCTCTTCTTGCAGCAGTGGACGTCCTTTTTCAATCAAGGCGACCCGAACCCGTTTGATCAATTCCCGTCCGCCGCTGTTTTCAGCCGTTTCCGCAAGGTGGTGTTCGGCCGGCGTCAGCACGCCCTTGAGACGCACCAGCACCATATCCTCGATAAGGTAGGTTTTCGTCTCCAAAGGGCCGCGGCCCATATACTCTTTTTCAAAACGGGTTACGGCCTCGCTGATTTCCGACTCGATTTGCCCTCGGGTTTTATTCATTCATCGCTCTTTCAATCTTTCCCGGGTCGACCTGGCACACGATTTTGAACTGTCGGGGGTCAATAACCGGCAACATACCCCCGAAAAGCGTGCCATGCAAGGGGCAAGAAACTCTTTGTTCTTAAATCCTTAGCGCCCCACCTTGAAAGATCGGCCCAAATAGGGCGTTTTGAAACAGGCGCCCAAATAAAAAAGGATTGCTATTCTCCATCACATCCGCCATTAAAATAGCTTCTTAAGATAGAAAATCAGAATAGCGTCAACTCAAGCACCACCTGAGTAAGCTTCATCCAGTATATTCAAGTAAAAAATCCGAGCGTTTTGGCCGCAAAAAAGAGCGGAAAAAAAAGGTATGACCGATAGACTGCCCAGCAGCCCGGCAGCCAAGCGGTTCATCCGCCCGGAAATGCAGCACACCAGAATCTGTAGATGGAATGCCTATGTCTTCATTTGAGCGGATCTGCTGGTTTGATCAGCGCCTTAAGCAAAATATTCGTACCACGCGCCGGCATTACATGGACCAATTCGAGATTTCGGTAAGCACCTTTAAACGCGATCTTGCCTTCATGCGCGACCGGTTGGGCGCCCCCGTTGATTTTGCCGCCGGCACGGATGTCATCTCGATGCGCACGGTGGAGCCCTATCGCCTGCATAATTACATGGGTTCCTGGTACCTGATCGCTTATTGCCGCCATCGAAAAAGACCCCGTATGTTCCAACTCGCCCGCCTGATCAGGCTGACGCTTTCTCATCAAGCGTTTCAAAAGCCACAGTTTGATGTAACGGCCTTCATGACGAATTTCTTCGGGCTTTTCAAGGGAACCGAACAGGTTGAGGTCGTGCTTCATTTTGTACCCTTTATTGCACGGTTCATTCGAAATGAAGTCTGGTTCGACGGCCAGCAGGTCGAGGAATGTGCCGACGGCAGCCTGATCATGACCCTGCCGGTGGTGGATCTGACCGAAATCAAGATGAAGGTGCTCAAATACGGTCGTTACGTGCAAGTGATAAAACCAGCAGAACTGAGGCGTCTGGTGGCTAAGGAAGCGGCAATGATCGTGAAAAACTATCAAGACGGGTAGGGGGGAGGACCAAAGGTACTTTTTAAAACGAGCTGTTGATAAAACGATGATTTTTTCAAGAAAAACCGACCGGGTTCACTATATGAGCTTTACAGCGTGCTATGTAGGGAGCGGCGTCCAAACCACACAGGAGTCTAAATGACCAGTTACCATGAATTACCCGACCTCATCCCCGCCCACGGCGGCTACCGCGATTTGAAATCGTATCAGATGGCTGAGATCATTTACGATGCCACGATGGTGTTCTGCAATCGTTTTATCAGCGGCCGCTCCCGCACCCACGACCAGATGGTTCAGGCGGCGCGAAGCGGCAAACAAAACATCGCCGAAGGGAGCATGGCATCCGGCACCTCCAAAAAAACCGAGCTCAAGCTCATCGGCGTGGCCCGGGCGAGCCTCGAAGAGCTGCTCCTGGACTACCAGGACTACCTTCGGCAAAACCGCCTGTCCCTCTGGCCCAAAGACCATCCGAAGGCAAAAGCGGTTCGAGGACTGTGTTATAGGTCCAATAGGTCCTATTCGACTTATAAGACCTATATCGAAAACAGTCCCCCCGAAACCGCCGCCAACACCATCATCTGCCTCACCCACCAAGCCAACTACCTGCTCGACCAGCAGTTGCGCGTTTTGGAGAAGGCGTTTTTGAAAGAGGGCGGGTTTACCGAAAGGCTTTATCGAGCCCGGGTGCAGGCGCGGGACAGAAGCGGGGGGTTCAAAAGATGATCCGTTATCCGGAACATGGTGCGCGGAACTGTTCGGTAATGTTTAAAAGCAATAGCAGGAAGGAAACAACTCATACGCCTATGGCAATGTATTATGCTCATTCAACCAAATCGAAAAACAAAGACGATTGGCAACCGCTTGAAGAACATCTTCGAAATGTTGCCGACCTGGCTCGCTCGTTTTCATCGGTCTTCGGCGCCGGAAATTGGGGAAAAGTGTCCGGTCTTATCCATGATGCCGGTAAGGCATCGAATGCTTTCCAGCGCAGGTTGGAGGGGCAGTCCGTCAGGGTCGATCATTCCACCTTTGGTGCGCGCCTTGCTAAAGAAAAATATTTCCCTCT
Source organism: Desulfobacterales bacterium (assembly GCA_034003325.1). NCBI lineage: Bacteria > Pseudomonadati > Thermodesulfobacteriota > Desulfobacteria > Desulfobacterales > Desulfobacterales bacterium. The sequence continues at coordinate 8,820 of JAVEYW010000008.1, read as the reverse complement.
CGGACTGCTGATAGCCTATGCTGTTGCCGGGCATCATGGTGGGATTCCGGACGGAGGGGCGCAAGAAGGGCAACTGCACTACCGTTTGAAGCATGGTAACGTGCCGGATGATGTTCAACAAATACCGGAGATATGCTTCCCGAACGAACTGACGTTGCCATTTAAATTGACGCCAGACCGGGGAAGCTTCAGCCTGTCTTTTTTCGCCCGAATGCTTTTCTCTTGTTTAGTCGATGCGGATTTTCTGGATACCGAAGCCTTTTGTGATCCGGAAAAAGCCCAATTTCGGCCGTCTATCAAGAGCCCTTGCATTTTTCTCGACCTCAAGCGTCGGTTTGATGAACATCTTGCTGAAAAAGCGCGTGATTCAGATTCCACCCCCGTCAACCAATGGCGTCAACTCGTGTTGGCCCGATGTCGTGAAAAAGCCAAGCTGCCATCGGGCTTTTTCTCCTTAACTGTTCCCACCGGCGGTGGCAAGACCTTTTCCTCGCTGGCGTTTTCCCTGGAACATCTTCTTGGAAATCGCGAAGATTGTGGCTTGCGCAGGATAATCTATGCGGTTCCGTTTACCTCCATCATTGAACAGAATGCAAAAATATTCCGGGATGTTTTAGGAAATGAGCATGTTTTGGAGCACCACTGCAATTACAAAGAAAGCGACGAACCGGAGGATTGCGCTTACAACCGGTTGCGCGGTCTCGCCGCCGAGAATTGGGACGCGCCGGTGGTGGTCACCACCAATGTGCAGTTCTTCGAATCTCTTTTCAGCAACAAACCTTCCCGGTGCCGTAAACTTCACAATATCGCTAAAAGCGTCATTGTTCTTGACGAGGCACAAGCGATTCCAACCGAATATCTGGAGCCTTGCCTGGCGGCACTGCGCGAGTTGGTGGATCACTATGGCTGCACGGTCCTGCTCTGCACCGCTACGCAGCCTGCGCTGGATGATAGCAGCAGCTTGCGGATGGCACTTCCGGGTGTAACCGAGATTGTCGATGAAACCTCCCGGTTATTTCAGGCGCTTTCGCGAACGGAGGTCGAATTTGTCGGCACGCTTTCGGATGATGATCTGGCAGAACGGTTGCGAGCGGAATCCCGGGTACTTTGCATTCTTCCCACCAAAGCGCAAACCAGAGCCGTATTCGAGCGAAATCGCGGGACAGAGGGTTTTTTTCATTTATCGACCAATATGTATCCCAAACACCGCAGGCAAGTATTGGATGAGATTCGCATCCGTTTGAAAAAAGGAAAGCCCTGCCGGGTGATCTCCACCTCCTTGGTGGAAGCCGGGGTCGACCTCGACTTTCCCGTTGTCTATAGAGCCATGGCGGGGCTGGATTCAATAGCCCAAGCAGCCGGCCGGTGCAATCGTGAGGGGAGATTGGAGAAGGGGAAAGTTTTCATTTTCGAAACTGAAAAGCTTCCATCCATGCCTTGGCTAAAACAGTGCATGTCTCGTGCCGCGGAAACATTAAGGGCCGTGCCTGATGCCGACCCCCTTGGCTTTGAGGCAATGCGCAGGTATTTCGAACTGCTTTACGATGTCCAAGAACTGGACAAAAAACAGATTGTGTCACGATTGAACATTCGGACGAGGGATCTCTATTTGCCTTTTCGCGAAGTTGCCAACGACTTTCACTTTATCGAAGATGAAAGCATCGGAATCATCATTCCGGACGGGCCGGAAGCCGAAAAATTGATTCAGGAGTTGCGATATACGGAATTCCCTCGGGCAACCATCAGGAAACTGCAACAATTCAGTGTCAGCATCCGAAACAAGGAATTCCTGGCTCTTGATTCATCGGGTGCATTGGAGATGATCCGTAGTGAATTTCCAGTGTTAAGAAATATGTCGGCATATCGGGACGTTGGTCTTTGCGTCTCTGAAGGCGAGGTTTGGAGTGTTGATGAGTTAATCATTTAGATTTTTGCTTTAATACTTTTCTAAAGTTTTTTATTGACTTTGCGGGGCGCATGAAATATACAGTTATTACCTAACGAAAGGGGGTCTCATGCGATTCAAAGCGAAGTTGAGCCTATTTGGGAGGGAATTGTTTGTCCTGGAAATTGAATTGGAACCTCCATAGGCTGTCGGACCATGTCTCCCTGAAAGGGGTGTGGATTGAAACAGAAAAGTATTTAAGCTGAAGATGGCGTAGGCCGCTGCTCCGGCGGCGGCCTGCATAATTGAAGGAGGAGCCTATGGCGTATGGCATCAAATTGCGGGTATGGGGAGATTACGCCTGCTTTACCCGCCCGGAAATGAAGGTGGAACGCGTCTCATACGACGTAATGACACCCTCTGCGGCGCGGGGCATTTTGGAGGCAATCCACTGGAAACCCGCTATCCGCTGGGTAATCGACAAGATCCACGTCTTGCGGCCCATTAAGTTTGACAATGTTCGTCGCAACGAAGTCAGTTCAAAAATCCCCAAACCCAACCCCATAACAGCGATGCGAGACAAAAAGCCGCTCTACTTTCTGGTGGATGACGGGGGCAACCGTCAACAACGGGCCTCGACATTGCTTCGAGATGTTGAATACGTCATTGAGGCCCATTTTGAAATGACCGAGAAGGCCGGTGCGCAGGACAATGAAGGAAAACATCTGGATATCTTTCAGAGGCGGGCAAAAAAAGGGCAATTTTTTCATCAACCCTCTCTGGGGTGTCGTGAATTTCCAGCGGCCTTCGAATTGATCGAGGGGGATGTGCCTGAATCCTGCTACGCTGGGGGAACCAAGGATTTGGGATACATGCTGCTGGATATCGAATTCACCAACGAGATGACGCCTCTTTTTTTCAGGGTCACCATGGAGGACGGTGTCATTTCGCCGCCCTCGCCTCTGTCCATGGAGGTGAAGTCATGATTCTGCATGCTCTCAATGGTTACTACGAACGAATGCTGAACGATCCCGATTCTGGGATGCCGCCGTTCGGAACCAGTATTGAAAATATCTCTTTTTCCCTTGTCCTTTCCGAGGATGGCGGCTTACGGGGTGTCGAGGATCTGCGGGAGCAAGCCGGCAATATTTTGCGACCTCGAAAAATGCCTGTGCCGGCAGCAGTGACAAGAACATCGGGAGTCAAGGCCAACTTTCTCTGGGATAAAGCGTCCTATGTATTCGGAGCGGATGGCGATGGTCCTACGGAACAAAATCGCCAAAGATTCAAGGCGTTCAGCGATTTTCTGGGCTCGGTCGGACAGGGTCTTGAAGACCCCGGTTTTACTGCCGTTCGTCGATTTTTAGGGCGCTGGGAATGTGAGCAGTCCGAAGAAATAATTGCCCGATACCAGCCTTGGGAAGACGTCTGCAACGCCAACCTGGTCTTTCGCCTGGACGGGATACGTGGTTTTATCCATGACCGTCGGCCCGTGCAGCGCGAATGGTTGAAATATAATCAGAACAATAACGACACGACGCTTGTTCAATGCCTGATAACCGGGGAAAAGGATGTTCCTTTGGCGAGGGTACACACGCCGATAAAAGGAGTTCGTGGGGGCCAGACATCCGGCGGATACATTGTGTCGTTCAATGCGTCAGCGTTTGTTTCTTACAGACAGGATAAGGCGTCTGTTGCGGAGACGTCCGCCTTTGCCTATACTACTGCTCTAAATTCTTTGCTGGCCGGTAACAGTCGTCAGAAAATAGCTATCGGCGATACCACTTACGTTTTCTGGGCCGCCTGTGAGAACCCGATGGAAACCATATTCGCAGAGCTGTTCGATCCACCTGTCGTAGATGCCAATAAAACAGACGCTTCTATTGATGACCAGCAGACTACCCGCCAGATTCACGACCTGCTCACAGCGCTCAGGGATGGGCGAAAAGCAACTGACTTCTTTTCAGATCTTGACGCAGAGATACAGTTCTTCATTCTCGGTCTGGCGCCGAATGCTGCGCGACTGTCGATCCGCTTTTGGGAGGCGAACAGCTTGGGAGCCTTGCTGGAACGTGTCGGAATACATTACGAACAGATCCGCATCGTTCGGCAATTCGACAGTGAGCCTGAATTTCCGCCTCTTTGGCGACTGCTTGTCCAGACCGCCAGTCTCGGCAAAACGGAAAATATCTCGTCCCTCCTTGCCGGCGGCATGGCCCGCGCCATACTTACGGGTGTGCCCTATCCTCAGAACCTATTACCCATTGTGTTGGAGCGTATTCACGCCGAGCACAACGTCACCTATTTCCGCGCCGCATTGCTGAAAGCCTATCTGCAGCGCAACAAACGAAGGGAGGTTTCCGTGGCACTCGACCCCGAACGAACCGATCCACCTTACCTGCTGGGGCGACTATTCGCCGTATTGGAAAAAGCTCAGGAAGAAGCTATTCCCAATGCCAATGCCACCATTAAAGACCGGTATCTGGCATCCGCGGCAGCCACGCCGAGCCAGGTGTTTCACATGTTGCTTAAAAATTCGGCCAATCACATCGCCAAATTGAAAAAAAACCCGGAAAAGAAAGGGCGTGCGTTTTTTTATGACACCATGACCCAGGATATCATTTCCGGGTTTTCAGATTATCCCAAAACTATGAAGGCTGAGGAACAAGGGCTTTTCATGATCGGCTACTACCACCAACGCAAAGATTTTTTTACCAAAAAGACTCAGGAGGGATAACCATGTCCGCTATCGCCAATCGTTATGAATTCGTATTACTGTTCGATGTCCAAAACGGCAATCCCAACGGCGACCCTGATGCAGGCAACATGCCTCGCTTCGATCCCGAAACCGGTCATGGCCTTGTGACGGATGTTTGCCTGAAACGAAAGATCCGTAACCACGTGGCACTCGCAAAAGAAGGGGGCGAGGGGTTCAATATTTATGTACAGGAAAAAGCGGTGCTTAATAGAACCAACGAGATGGCCTATAAGGCGTTGGAGTTGAAGCCTGAAGCCAAAAAATTGCCGAAAAAGATCGAGGATGCGCAGAAGATTACCGGCTGGATGTGCGCGAACTTCTACGATATCAGAAGTTTCGGCGCTGTAATGACTACAGAAGTCAATTGCGGTCAGGTTCGTGGACCGGTGCAGCTCGCCTTCGCCAAAAGCATCGAGCCGATCGTATCTCAGGAAATCAGTATTACGCGCATGGCGGTAACCAACGAAAAAGATCTGGAAAAAGAGCGCACCATGGGACGGAAACATATCGTCCCTTACGGCTTGTATATGGCCCATGGGTTTGTTTCCGCGCCGTTAGCGGAAAAAACCGGATTCAGCGAAGAGGATCTGGAACTGCTCTGGAATGCATTGATCAACATGTTCGAGCATGATCGTTCCGCAGCAAGGGGGATGATGAGCAGCCAAAAGCTTTTTGTCTTCAAGCATAAGGACAAGCTTGGCAACGCCCCGGCCCACAAACTGTTTGACCTGATCGATATCCAACGCAAAGAGGGGGCTGAAGGGCCGGCGCGATCCTTCAAGGACTACAAAGTGACAATCGGCAGCGCCCCGGACGGAGTAGAGATTATCGAAAAACTGTAAAAGCCAACGCAGAAGAAACAGCCCATGTATGCCGAATCCGACAACCTCATGATATCCGCCCTTCAGCATTACCTGTATTGCCCGCGGCAGTGCGCCTTGATTCACATTGAGCAAATATGGGCAGAAAACATATATACTGCGGAAGGGCGGGTGATGCATGAGCGAGTTCATTCTGAAGATCGGGCATCCAGAGGAAAACTACGGATTTCTTATGGCATTGCCTTGAGGTCTCTGCGACTTGGGGTTTCAGGGCAGGCGGATGTGGTTGAATTTCACAGACAGGAAGACGGCTCGTGGCGGCCATTTCCCGTGGAATACAAACGCGGAAGGCCCAAAAATGGAAAATGGGATGAAGTGCAACTTTGTGCCCAGGCGATCTGTTTGGAAGAAATGCTTGAGGTAGAAATACCGGCAGGAGCGCTTTTTTATGGCAAAACTCGGCGGCGAAAAGATGTTATCTTTGACGCTAACCTGCGTTCTGCGACTGAGAATACGGCAAGCCGGCTGCACGAACTGATTGGTTCGGGGCAAACACCAAAACCGGTTTTCGGCCCAAAGTGCGAGAGCTGCTCGCTGTGTGAACTATGCATGCCGAAGGTTACAGGCGCAGCTAAAAGTGTGGCTAAATACCTTTCTCGAATGCTTGAGGATTGAGAAAATGACCAAGGACTACCAGACAATAAGAAGTGGTGATATGCAGACCGACCGCGGTGAGATTATCCTATATAAGTCAGAGGGGGGGGATGCCGAAATTGCCGTGCAACTGCGAAACGAAACCGTTTGGTTGACGTTGAACCAGATAACGGACCTCTTTGAAAGGGATAAATCCGTAATTTCAAGGCACTTGCGAAATATTTTTCTTGAAAAGGAATTGTCTAGGGCGGCAGTTGTTGCAAAAAATGCAACAACTGCCGCCGATGGAAAAACCTATCAAGTCGAGTATTATAATCTCGATGCCATTATCTCAGTCGGATACAGGGTTAATTCAAAGCGGGGTACCCAATTCCGCATATGGGCAACGGGCGTTTTGAAAGACCATCTGGTTCGGGGATATTCACTCAACCAGCGCCGTCTGGCGGAAAAAGGGACCGACGAAATACGGCAGGTTCTGGACCTGCTCTCGAATACCCTTTCAGGTCAAAACCTTGTCAGCGGGGAAGGGATAGCTATCCTGGAGATAGTCAACCACTATGCCAGGACATGGCAACTTCTTTTACAATATGATGAAGACACCTTACCGGTTCCCGAAAAAACCGCGGACACAAAAGCATTTCTGGAAATAGCGGAAACCAGACAGGCCATTGTCACCTTGAAGAAGGAATTGGCGAGCAGGGGGGAAGCGACCGATATTTTCGGCAACGAACACGGACAGGGGCTTGCCGGAATCATCGGCGCGGTTCAGCAAACCTTCGGTGGGCAGGATCTTTATCCGAGCTTCAGGGAAAAGGCCGCCCATCTTTTGTACTTCGTTATCAAAGACCATCCATTTTCAGATGGAAACAAGCGGATCGGCTCCTTTCTCTTTCTATATTTTATGAATATTAACGGTCTATTGGCTGAACATGGTATTGATAATAAGGCGTTGGTGGCGCTCTCATTGCTGACTGCCGCCAGTGACCCGCGACAGAAGGATTTAATGATCCGGCTTATCGTGAACCTCATTTCCGAAAAAGGCTGATGAATAGGGTTTATCTCCGGATGCATAGGAGGTTGTTGTATGAAAAAACTGCTCAATACCTTGTTTGTTACCACGCAAGGCGCCTACCTGAACAAAGAGGGGGAGACCGTCACGGTCAATGTGGAGCGTGAGGTCAAGCTGCGGGTGCCTATCCACACGCTGGGGGGTGTTGTTTGCTTCGGCCAGGTGAGCATGAGTCCCTTTTTGATGGGCTTTTGTGCCGAACGTGGCGTTCTGGTGAGTTTTTTAAGCAATTACGGAAAATTCCTTGCCCGGGTTCAGGGACCGGTTTCCGGCAATGTCCTTTTGCGGCGCGAGCAGTATCGACTCGCCGATGACCCGAATGCGTCGGCTTTTATGGCCCGATCCGTGGTGACCGCCAAGATCGCCAACTGCCGCACGGTCTTGCAGCGCGCATTGCGTGATCATACGGATAAAGTTGATGACACCGCCATCCGCGCCGCTGCCGACCGGTTGAGCGCCATTCTCATGCATCTTCAAACGGATCTGCCCCTTGACCGGGCTCGAGGTTTCGAAGGCGAAGCGGCAAATGTTTATTTCGGCGTATTCGATCATCTGATCGTTGGTCAGAAGGAAGATTTCCGGTTTGCGGGAAGAAACCGGCGACCACCGCTTGACCGGGTCAACTGTTTGTTGTCCTTTCTCTACACCCTGCTGATGCATGACGTGAACGCGGCGCTGGAAGCGGTCGGACTTGATCCGGCAGTTGGTTTTCTTCATCGGGATCGGCCGGGGAGGCGGGGGCTCGCACTGGATATCATGGAAGAATTCCGTCCGTTTCTGGCCGACCGAATGGCACTTTCCCTCATTAATCTCAGCCAGATTCGCGCAAAAGGCTTCAAAATAATGGAGACCGGTGCAGTGGTGATGGACGATGAAACCCGGAAAAACCTGCTTACCGCTTATCAAAAGCGCAAGCAGGAGGAGATTATGCACCCCTATATCGGTGAAAAAGTAGCGGTGGGACTGCTCTTTCATGTGCAGGCCTTGTTGCTTGCCCGCTTTCTTCGGGGTGATCTGGATGGATATCCGCCATTTATCTGGAGATAAACATTATGATGGTGTTAGTGAGTTATGATGTTTCGTTCAATGATGGCAATGGTCCCCGTCGTTTAAGGCGGGTGGCGAAAGCTTGCAGGGATTTCGGGCAACGGGTCCAATATTCGGTTTTTGAATGCATAGTGGATCCGGCCCAATGGACGATGCTCAAAAATCGTTTGATCGACCAGATTGACATAGAATCAGATAGCTTGCGCTTTTATTATCTTGGCGCCAACTGGAAAAACCGGGTGGAGCATGTCGGAGCAAAACCTGCTATCGATCAAGAAGGGCCACTCATTGTATGAATTGGCCTTCGCGAACCCCAAGCGGACAGCTTTTTATGGCGGTTTCGCATTCTTTGAAATTATTGAGTTTTTTCGTATATGCCCCTATATTTTTAGAAAATTACCCTCATTCAAAAAGGAGGTTCGCAAAAACAGCCTCGAAAAGCGAGAAAAATAAAGGATTTTGAAAGTGACGGTCGCCCCCCGCGCGGGGGCGTGGATTGAAACCCCTTGAGTGGGTTTGTTTTTGTTACTATTATGTCGCCCCCCGCGCGGGGGCGTGGATTGAAACTATAGACGATATTCCAATT